>CAZKGS010000018.1:0-12105 GCA_964552105.1 uncultured Syntrophaceae bacterium | reverse complement strand
CTGTTTCCCAGTACTTCCGGAACAAGGCGTGAGACGGCATCAACTATAATCATTGCCGGTAACTCTCCCCCGGTCAGGACGTAATCACCAGTGGAAATCTCCCTGTCAACCAGATGTTCTCTTATCCTTTCATCCACACCTTCGTAGTGGCCGCAGATGAGAATAATCCGGGAGCATCGGGAGAGTTCTTCCGCAATTTCCTGTTTGAAGGTTTCACCCTGAGGTGTCAGGAGAACAACCTGCGCATTATCTCTTGCAGGATCTATATCATCCAGTGCCCGTGCGACTGGGTCAACCTTCATCACCATTCCACCACCGCCACCATAGGGATAATCATCGGTCATCCGGTGCTTGTCCAGGGCATAACGGCGGATATCGTGAATATGGATTTCTATTAATTGTTTATCAAGAGCCTTTTTTATAAGACTGCAGTCAAAAGGGGTTTGAAACATTTCAGGGAAGATGGATAATATATCAAACCTGATCATTTCTTCTTAAAGCCCCTCAAGCAGCTCGACAACCATAAATCCTTTTTCGAGGTCTATTTTTTTTACTACATCTTCGATAGCCGGGAGAAGAATCTCTCTTTCCCCTCCAGTGCAGACATAAACATCATTGCTTCCCGTGTCGAAAATGCTTTCGATTTCCCCAAGTTTACGGCCATCTTCAGTGAACACTTCGAGCCCTACGATATCTCGCCAGTAATATTCGCCCTCAGACAATTTTTCAAGTTTGTCGAAAGGGATAAAAACCTGACAACCAATGAGTGCCCTTGCAGTATCACTGTCTTCTACACCTTCGATCTCGAGAGAGAAACTTTTCTTTTTGAATGCAATCTTCCTGATCTTATAAAGATCGGGAATCCGGTTTCCATGTTTTACATATACATCCTGTAAGGATTCGAGCACATAAGGTGATTCTAAATATGAAACTACCTTTATGCGGCCTTTTAACCCGATGGGCCTGGTAATCTTTCCTATCTCGAGGAGATCCTTCAATTATTCAATAATCTCCAGAACCGATCTCTTGTGAAGCTTTGATGATGAAGCACTTAGAATGGTTCTCATTGCTTTAGCGGTTTTCCCCTGCTTCCCTATAACCTTTCCCAAATCTTCCTTAGCAACTCTCAGTTCGATTACAGAAGTCTGCTCTCCTATAACTTCAGAAACGCCCACTTCATCAGGTTTGTCTACCAAAGCTTGAGCCATGTACTTAATCAAATCTTTCATCGTACCAACCTCCACTGATTCCCTCGTAAATTAAAACATTTGGTATACGCTGATTTGGACAATAAAGAACCTGCAGCAAGCTTTATATTCAAGCTGCCTTCACCGTTTCTTTTTTTATGTTGATACCTTTCTTTTTCAATAGACTGGAAACCGTTTCCGACACTTCCGCGCCCTTTGATAACCAGTCCGTTATGCGATCTTCTTTAATATTAATTTCCGGTGGGTCCTTCTTCGGATCGTAATTTCCAACGATTTCAATGAATCTCCCGTCTCTGGGAGATCTGCTGTCAGCTACTACAATTCTGTAAAAAGGACTCTTTTTTTTACCCATACGAGTCAATCTGATCTTAATAGCCATTCCTGAAAATACCACCTCCAAAATTATTTTTTTATAGAATTTTCTACGTAACATAAAAATTTTTTTATTAAAAGGGGAAATTACCTCTTCTTAAATGTTTTGCACCACCTCTGGTTAATTTTTTCATCATTTTTCTCATTTCGTTATAGTTTTTGAGCAGCCTGTTTATATCCTGGACAGTTGTACCGCTCCCTTTTGCAATCCTTTTCCTTCTCCGGCCATTTATTATCCGGTGGTCTAAACGCTCCTTTTTGGTCATTGAATCAATGATCGCTACGATTTTTACGAACTCTTTCTCGTCGGGAGTAACGTTTTTCAATGATTTCAGCTTTCCCAATCCAGGTATCATTCCCATGATATCCTCAAGAGATCCCATTTTTCGAATCTGTAACAGCTGGCTCCTGAAATCTTCAAGGGTAAAGGAATCTTTTCGTATTTTCTTCTCAAGTTCTTTTGCCGCTTTTTCATCGAATGCCACCTGCGCTTTTTCGACGAGTGTCAGGACATCTCCATGGCCAAGAATCCTTGAAGCCATACGATCGGGGTGGAATATTTCAAGGGCGTCGATCTTTTCACCGGTACCGACAAATTTTACAGGTTTTCCTGTTACAGCCTTGATTGACAACGCCGCTCCGCCGCGGGCATCACCATCCATTTTAGTTAATATTACACCATCTATTTCGAGGAGGTTATTGAACGTTTCAGCGGTGGAAACGGCATCCTGGCCTGTCATAGCGTCGGCCACAAAGAGGATTTCTGCCGGATTTATGGCATCCTTTATTTTCTTCAGTTCCTCCATTAATTCGGTATCGATATGCAATCTGCCGGCGGTATCGATAATCAGGGTGTCGTAACCATTTGCCTTTGCCTCATTGATGGCATCAACGCAGATCCTGACAGGATCATCCATATTTGTTGAATCGCAGAAACCGGCACCGATATTTTCTCCCAGAATTTTCAACTGCTCAATAGCCGCCGGTCTGTAAATATCTGCCGAAACAAGAGAAACTCTTCTTTTCTGATCCATGAGGTGACGGGCTATCTTGGCTGCTGATGTTGTTTTGCCGCATCCCTGAAGGCCCACCAGCATAATGGGAGCCGGGTATCGATTTGCCAGGCGTAATTGACTGCTGCCTCCCCCCATCAACTCGATGAGTCTGTCATGGACGATTTTGACGACCTGTTGACCGGGACTGATACTATCTAAAACCTCCTGGCCAACGGCCCTTTCCCTGACATCCTCGACGAAGTTCCTGGTGACTTTGAAGTTTACATCCGCTTCAAGGAGGGCCATCCGTATGTCTTTCATGGCTACCCTGACGGATTCCTCATCCAGCGTACCTCTGCCCCTGAGTTTTTTGAATACGTTATCTAATTTTTCAGTCAGATTTTCGAACATAGTTAACACCGGTTTCGGGTTTCGAGTTTCGGGTTTACGGCAAAAATTCGATTTTTTACGAATCCATGAACCTTTGATTTATCTATTTTTTGTTCTTCATGACCAGGCATTTCAAGCCCCTGATCTTCTTTTCTAATGAGGCTGATACCTGCCGGGCTTCTCGAGAGGTTGAAAATCCTTCCAGCCTTAAGCGATACCACCTCCCGCTTGATGCCAGTTTTATTTTGTCCACCCGGGGGGAGTACCCCATAGCCAACAATTTTTTTTGCAGCCTCTCCATCTTGTTTTTATCTTTAAAGGAAGCCACCTGAATAACATATTGACTCTTTACATGCGTTTTTTTGTCTTTCCTGCCTTTTGTTTTTGAGGATATCTTTTTCTTCGGCGGAACAGGTTTAATTGCTTCGTCTTTTTTTGTCAGTTTGTCATAAAAGGTCAACTTGAAGTCATCTTCTTTTGTTTCTTTATCTTTCGCAGGTTCATTTTTTGGAAGATTGTCTTCTGTTACCCGGGAGAGAGCGTCATTTGTCGTTTCCACAATCTTTTCTTTAATTGCCCTCGGAATACCTTTTGCTATCTTTTCCGGATAACTTTCAAAATTTTTGCCTACCATGACGCCGAACAAGAAGGAAAGTAACAGCAGCAGAGCGATCCCGAACGTAAAAAGGACCAAACCAAGTTTGCCCAATTTAAACTCGAAATCTCGCGAATTCCTGGATGACATAAATTAGCCTCTGATGCCGTTATCTGTCGGCGATCATCCGCCGGGCCGAATGTAATTTTGAATTCTTAATTTTGAATTTTGAATTTGACAGTTTCGTAAAAAGTCAAACTCAGCGAATCTGTCATTTTGACCACAGGGAGAAATCTTATTTTTTCAATGTGTTACGATCTAAAGATTTCTCGTTTTACTCGAAATGACAAGCTATCGAGACTTTTTACGAACGCATCATTTGTAGTTTTTAATTCAAAATTCAAAATTTAGAATTAATAATTATTTTCACATCCGTTCCGGCGCCGAAACACCCAGTAACCGAAGGGCATTCCTCAGGGTGATACCAACGGATTTGACCAGAAAAAGTCTTGCCCCCGTCAGTTTTGCGTCATCGGAGATGACTCTGTTTTTATTGTAATAACTGTGGAAGATGGAGGCAAGATCATTGGCATAGAATGTAATACGGTGAGGTTCAAGAGCCTTCGCGCTCCCTTCAATCAACTCGGGGAATCTGTCGATTGATTTTATCATATTGAATTCTTCCGGAAGAACAAGGAGACTCAGATCCACGTCATCGTAACCGGGAATTTCATAACCCCCCTCAACAGCCATTCTCATAATGCTGGATATCCTGGCATGGGCATATTGAACATAATAAACCGGATTTTCATTTGATTGTTTCTTTGCGAGTTCGAGGTCAAAATCAAGGTGACTGTTTGAACGCCTCATAAGAAAGTTGTATCGTGAGGCATCTTTTCCCACTTCATCGACAACTTCTCCAAGCGTTACAAATTCACCCGCTCGTGTGGACATGGCCACCGGTTTTCCATCTCTCAGGAGGTTTACAAGCTGAACGAGAACAACTTCCAGGGACTCTTTCCCCTTGCCAAGGGCCTCAATGCCCGCATACATCCTGGGAACGTAGCCGTGATGATCCGCTCCCCAGACATCTATGACCATATCGAAATTTCTCGAATATTTGTTCTGATGATAGGCGATGTCCGCCGCGAAATATGTGGGCTCCCCATTTTCCCTGACAACCACTCTATCCTTTTCGTCCCCAAAATCGGTCGTCCTGAACCACAGGGTATCACCGTCTTTGTAGACATACTCTTTTTCTTGAAGTTCCCGTAAAAGCTTCCCCACACTGTCGTCCTTGTAGAGCTCTTTTTCGCTGAAGTAGCAGTCAAAGACGACTCCGAAGACTTCAAGATCTTTTTTTATGCCTTTAAGGATTTTATCGGCGGCATAGTCCGTAAAAAACTCAATAACATCTTCTTCCTTCCTGGTGCGGTACTCATCACCATTTTTTTCAAGTATCTCCTCTGCCAGATCTGTAATGTACTGTCCCTGGTAACACTCTGAGGGATAATCTGTTTCTTCGCCAGACAATTCACGGTACCTGTAGAAGACGGATCTTCCCAGGTTATTCATCTGATTGCCGGCGTCATTGATGTAATATTCTCTGGAAACAGAAAATCCTGAAGCCGTCAGAATATTGGCGATGACGTCACCAATGACGGCGCCCCTGGCGTGTCCGATATGAAGAGGGCCCGTAGGGTTGGCGCTGACGAATTCTACCTGTACCCGTTTACCTTTGCCAAGATCCGATTCTCCATAGTGATCCATTTTTTCGTCCACTTCTTTTAGAAGGGTGACCCATATGTCATCTTTTATGAAAAAGTTGATGAAACCGGGCCCGGCTATTTCAACTTTCTCAATGATGTTGTCACTATCCTCAATGTTTTCCACGATAAGGTCGGCTATCTTGCGGGGATTCATCTTCAGGATCGAAGCAAGTATCATGGCCAGGTTGGTGGCATAGTCGCCGTGGGCCTCTTCCTTCGTAGACTCAACTTCTATAGGGGAAAAATCCTTTTTTTCCAGCAACCCCTTTTTAAAACAGGTCTCTATCGATTTTTCTAATGGTTTGATTAATATCTTTTTCATCGATTTTCTTTCTTCACACACAAAAAATGAAAAAGTTGGCCGTTAGGCCAACCTGTCTGCTTTTCTATATTTTTATGATTCTGAAGTCAAGAAATTTTGAAGTATTCTCTAAATAAAAAAATTCCCCCTCTTCCTGCATGGAAGAAGGGGAAATATAAGGTTCAAGGAACAAGGTTCAAGGAACAAGGTTCAAGGAACAAAAGATGAGAAAAAAGATGGGGGCAGGCCTTTACTATTGACTACACATCTTGTAGGGGCCGATGTCCTCATCGGCCCGGTATTCGGCCCGTTCGGGGAACGGGCCCTGCGAAAGATCTGATATTGTTTACTGCAAACGTCTGTCAAACCAGAAAAGCATATTGGTTCGGTTCGAGAGACACGGTGGGTTAAAGTTTACCCTCTGTGTGCTTGAACTGCCTCCTGCGCCTCCACTGACAGTAACATAGAGGTCCGGGGATACTCCCGTTCCGGGTTTCAATGAAATAACGGGCGCCGTCGCCACACCTGTCCCGACGGTCATACTTCTGTCACCTTCTTCCGACAGCATTCCCTCGCCGGTAACATAATCTGCTCCGTATAAATTCGCGTCGCCACCGTACGAGCAGGGATCACCGCTCTGGTCCGGCGTGAACGTCGTAAAATAGACAACGCCGCCGAAAACAGTAGGGGGCGCCAATACCTTTTCCCCCTGTCCGGCAAAGGTAATGTACCATCCAGGGTTTGTTGATAAGTTATCGTATATACCCGAAGTAATGTCTTCCAGATTACTAAGTTCCCAAGTGGTTGTGCGGTCGTTGTCTTTTACGGCATAAAATTTCTCCTCCGCGATTGCCGCAGTGGGATCCTCCTTGTCGCCGGTGCCCCAGTAAACCCAGAGATTACCCGATTTGTCTCGAGTTACAGCGGGGGATGTGTAGATTGGTCTTATCGTTTCGGTTGATGACTGGAATAATAGCCCCGCACTCCAATCTGTGGTTGAACATGTGGACCCATCAGTTGCTCTGCAGAATTTGAATCTCCACATATTGCCGCCTAAATCGCCGATATATGCCGTGTCAATAAAACCATCGTTATCCGTGTCAACGATAGCGGCACTTGCGGGAAAACTGTATTCCATGCCTGTATTATCCGCCAGTGTGGCGCTCCATAAAATATTTCCGTTGGAGAGATCAATGACGAAGAATCCTTTACCCCTCGTATCGGAGCTTCCGCTTGAAGCATTATAACCGGCGCCTATGAAACCGACCCATTTTTCATCGCCGTTGATCTTTACCTTTCCCGGAAAAATCCTGTTCCAAGGATCACCCAGATAGGGCGCCTCAGAAGAGGAGGGATTGATGCGCCATTTATATACGGGATTTACGGGATCGGTGACGTCGAAGCAGTAGTAACCTCCATAATAGGGATATGTTGTTGAGTAGGTTGCATTAAAATCGCAGTCACATGACGCTGAAGAACTCCAGAGGTTCGGGGTGCTACCCCTTCCTTCGCTGAACATTAACAGTGTTCTCCAGTCTGCATCAGACTTGTTTGTGCCATCACCCGTGCCAAGCCACACATCGGCAACGGTTATATAACCGTCAACCAGATACTGATGGCGGAGGCTTGTTGGATGAGAAGAATGAGCCAGATCTTTCAGTTTCGGCAAGAAATTAGGTGGGATGAAACTCCAGCTCTCTGCTCCGGTGTTTGCCAGAAATGCGTGGATCTGTCCATCATTGGCGCCGACTACTACCACCCTTTTCCCGTTGGCCGTTGTTCTTTCGTGGTTTTCCCTGAATGTGGAAAAGGCATTGTTTGCGTCTCTCGTATCGGAAAAATAGGAAGAGGGTGTTCCGATAGTTATAGGAGAGGAATGGAACATGTCACCGAGCTTCCAGTTATCGGGATTGTGGGTGGCTTCACCGCGGACGTATCCGACAATGGCATCTCTTTGAGTTGTTTCAGTTACAGCAAGGCCAAGATATTCCGGGGCAATGTTAGCTGTAGTAAATGGAAGTATCAAACCGTCCTTATAGGTATAAATTGTTCTCGCGGATGCATCCATTGATTGCAGGGTGTCTCCGGCATCCCATACCTCACTTCCGATCGTGCCGTCGACATTGATGTTGTATTTAGTCAGGTGACCCAGCCAGAAGGGATCATCGTTGACAGGCTGAAAGGATGCCTCGTATATGTAATTTTCATCTGCCACCCTTGATGACGAAATAGATGTGGTTGCGAATGAGTAGCTGTTCTCTATTATATCCTGAAGGATAAGGCTTAACCCTGATATAAGCTCATCGACATCGTCCGCGTAATAAGCGTGACCATTGACTGCAGTTCCGCCGTGAACGGCCATATCATCCAATTTGGTCTTTGCCTCTATCGTAAGCCCGAGACCTATTATATAGGTCGTTACATCAAAGTCATAGAAAGTGCTGTTGATGCTTACTGAGATATTCCTCAGATTATCAATCTTGGTCAGCACGGCAGGCATCAAGACATCTGCCGATCCGCCACTCCCACTTTCACTGACACTCGGCAATCCGTCTGTTACGTAAATAACGAAGTTTTTCTGGCACCAGTACTGAATAGGGCAGGTGTAAGTGCCGGCTCCGGTAAAATAGTCTGTAGCTGACTGTAGTGTTCCTGCAGTGGGCGTGAGGCCTGCATTAACAATATATGAACAGCTATTCGGATTACCCGTATTGGTGCAGCTCATATAACCGGTTTCATCATTTTCATGTGTCGTTAATTTTGCCAGGAGCGCGTTTTTGTGATTATCATCGGCCTGGTTATTATCATCGCAGTTGATGTGCAGGTATCCGCCTCCCGGTGAACTGTTTGCGAACCAGGTTCTTCCCGTGTAATACCAAGCAAGTTTCCTGCCGAAATCACCAAACCCTAAAGCCCAGTCTTCATCGGTTGGAACAAACGTGGAGCTTGTCCAGTAACTTGAGTATCCTGTAAGGCCATCGGCAGTTCCTGTTTTGGTGTAGTAGAGGGCATATGAGTCGTTTACGCTTTCGCTCGGGTTATAACTGGACGAGTAGCCGAATTTGGTTCCGTAATTGCTACCCGCATAAAGAGTGCCTGGTTTTTTGTAATAAACATAGTGTGACGTGTCAGTTGGATTTATATAGCGGTTGGTTTTTGGATATACAAGGCTGCAATAGCGATTCCTCTGTTCACTGCCTGTAGAATAATGGGGAATAATTTCGTCCATATAGGTTGCGTCGAACAAGGAATTTTGTAAAAAGCACGATGCCTGACATGTGGCCAGCTTTTCCAGATCTCCTGTTTTACAATATTCCTCACACTCCGGAGGTGGATTCGGGCAGTATGATTTCGGCTCATAAGAGGCAAAATAGACGGCATTATGAAGCCGGTATTTGCTTGCGCTTGAAAGGCTGTAAGTCATCAACCCTATCCTCATCTTATTTACATAAGTATTGACGAGGTCAATTAATGCCTTTTTCCCTTCAACAGATCTGCTTCCTGTTGCCCATGAACAGACGCAATTTCCCACAAAATCCTCATCCATACTGTTGGAATTATCGAGAATGAAAAGAACATTAGGGGGGACTGATATCGTAAAAAGATCCACGTCATCACCGCGGGCAGGTGTAATTTGAAAGATAAAGATAGAAGAAGTAACGATACTTATTATTAAAAATATTCCCATTTTCCTGGTTATTGTTTTCATGTTAATCCCTCGCTTAATCACTTGAAGAATGACAAATGTATGATCTGACTAACGTATAATGACCTCTTTTAATTTACCATTGACGAAGGTCATTTCAACGAGCTTTCTCTTTTCTGAGACAACAGCTTCTTCTTTAGATTTACCGGCATAGTTAAATATCTTAACCCCACTCAGGTCATATCTGGTGTTGTTTTTCAGGTATAAAATATTACCTTCAATCTTTTTCAAGACGCCTGATATCTTTTTGATACTGTTCGTATGCCTTACAACTGTTGACTTTTTAATCTTGACGGGTTTTCTGGTTTTCACCGTTAACGTGTAACCCGTTGAATAACTTAGTAACAGAATGCTGATTATCACAAATATTGCTGTTTTTAATATTGACATTTTTCAAACCTCTTTCCTTCCTTACCTGGATATAGTAGACATTTCTACGGGGCCATAACCAACTGCTGTATCAACCTGTACAAAGCTGTTGTAGCTTGTGTTTTCTCCGGTTATGGTTACATCGTATCTTGTTTGTCCCCACGTCTGACCGCCGCCGATGGAATAACCCACGAGTGGCAACATTGCCAGACCGCTGGAAGGTGGGACCGGCAGGTCGATCGAGAAACGAGAGGCCGGATCGTTAGAGGGGGCCACTTGACGATTGTTAACATAAAATAAGTTCGAGGGGTCAAGGATTGTCGTCATATAATGAAAACCGGATTCACAGGCGGAAAGAGCCTTCTGCTCACCGACAACCCTGGAGCTGATCCGGATATCGCTGCCTGACATGGTCAGTGCAAGAATTCCGATCGCGAGGATGAGTGCGACGCCCAGAACAGCAAGAACGAGAACGAATCCCCGATCAGAGGTTAGCAGGCTCTTCCCGGACCATTCTCTTTTATAGTAGTTATGTTTAATTGATTGCATGATTCCTCGGTATAATACTTGTTGAAGAAATCGTTCTTCTTCTTCTATTTAAACTCCGGTCTATAGCCTCCGTATCAACAACGAGTGTGATCCTGATTCGTCGGATATCAGGTATACTTGCGGGGAGATTTGCATATGGAATCTGGACATCATTCCCGTCGTAGTATGTGAACATGGGAATAGAAGCACCTCCCGCACCCGCTGTTGCGTTTACGACCCTTATCTCTTTGATATTTCCCACTTGATTCCCTAAAAAGGCATGTGTCCCGCTAACGCAACTCGTACTCCTGCTAATCCATCCATCATCATTAGGATTGGGGTTGCTTGTTGGTTGATATAGATATCGTATAATCTCGTTCGGGTCATTTACGTTGCCGTCAGGACTGCTACCCGCAGCAGTAGCGCGTATATCCATCTCCACGGTAATCGAATTTGCCGTCGCTTCCTGAATTCCCTTATATGCTTGATTGCCGGAAATGTTACCACATGTGCCGGTTGGTGGTCCATCAACCCAGATAACGGTGGCAAAATTGGGATTGAACGATGCCATGCCAATTTCCAGCGCCATAATGTCGAGGGCAGCCCTTGCATCCTGCTGAGCAACGACTTTTCTTTCAACGGCAAGGGATGACCGCTGTCCCATTTCCGTGGCGGCGTAAATGGCGGCCATTATGACCAGGCCAATGGCCATGGCAACGATAAGCTCTACAAGAGTAAATCCTCTATTATTCATTTTCAGCGAGATATCCTTTTCTAAATAAGAAGCGTTCATGATTAAAACCTGAAACCTTCCTGCCTTGTGACAATGATGCTCTCCGAAACAGTTTTGTTATCAGGGTCTGTAACATCAACCCTTACGGTCCATGATCCGTCTCCGTTGCTGTTAATGGTTCTTCGTACCGTGTACGTCGCATCGCCAAAACCCTGAGATGCTGCTTGGCCACTGGCATAACGGGGATCTCCAGGGATGTCCCCGGGAATTGCATTGTTCGGGTTCATTATAGTAAGCTCGATCTCTTCCATCTCTTTATGTAATATCGAGGCAGACCTTCCCAGCAGATCGGATTTTGTTGCAGTCTGCCATGACAGGGGCTGCATGGACATGACGGCAATGATACCGAAAGCGGTGATAAAAACGGCAATCAGCACTTCTACTATGCTTGTACCCCTGTTATTGTATGGAAAATGTGACATAAGTCCTTCCTGTAATATTGACTGTTATCGTGGCTTTGGAACCTCTGCTATTCTCAAGCCACACATGTCCCGCTGTTGCCGTTCCTCTTGTCTGAAAAGTAGCAATAGCACCAGCTCCAAAGGCGGCACTCGTGATATCGATGTTGCTGCCGAAGTGTTTGAGTGTCTTTAATTGTGTATTCACAGAAGCCGTATCTGCCGCGTTTCTCTCTTCTAATGTATACGAATCATTGGCTGTACTGAAGGTGATCCGCTGTTTTCTATTTTCTGATATTGCCTTTTCTTTTTGATTGAGAATGTCCGACGTAATTTCCCTTGTAGCCGATTTCAGATTTGCGTTTGCAGTGTACTTTAAAAAGGCAGGCACAGCTAAAGTTGACAAAATCGCAATTATTCCTATTACAATTATAAGCTCAATTAATGAGAAACCTTTTCGGCATTTTATCATTTATTGCTTCCTTTTACCCTCACCCTCTCCCTCAAGGGAGAAGGAAGATTTTCGACTTTTTGCGAAGCCATCAATTGTAAATATTTAAAGCAATTAATATGCCACATTTTGGCTTTTCAAGTAATTATTCCAATGTATAAGTAACGACCCGTAATTACATGTTTTCCATAAAACAGATTTCAGTTTGTACCCCGATAGTAAGCCTGTTC
>CAZKGS010000017.1:11636-18874 GCA_964552105.1 uncultured Syntrophaceae bacterium | reverse complement strand
GTATTTTATATGATTTAACAGTGATGGTTCTGTTGCCGTCCTTGTCCTCACCAACAATGCCTGTCACTGTCACTTTCTTGTCTAAGAGTGCCAGCAACTGTTTTCCAGTGGGATTGTCGGAAACATAATATAATTCATCGTCCGTTTCTATGCAAACGGCAATAACCTTGTCTTTGTCATCCCAATCCGCAGCCACTACTATTCCAGTAATTGTTGCCTCATCAGCATTAGCCGTAACTGCAGTTACACACATAACAAAAGTGATTAAAAAAGCACAAATTCCTGTCAATAATATCTTCCTTTTCATTTCCTTTTTCCTCCGTCTTACATGTTAGATTTTTATTAAAATAATTAGAGTTTACCACCTGAACCCTGTAGTTACGCCACGTAAAATATTATTCACCCCCTCGCTATATTAAACTGAATTCGTTTATCTTGATGATAAAATTGCCGTCCTCGTCCTCTATCAAAGTGCCTGTAACTTCTACTTCCTCTTCAATGAAGGCCAGCAACTCCTTCCCCTTTTTGTTTTTATCAACAAGATATTCTTCCTCATCCGAAGTTTGTATAGCAACACTTGTGACATCGTCATAATCATCCCAGTCTATCGGGATGACAATGCCGCTGATTGTACTTTCAACGCCTTTCGCCCTTTTCACCATGACTGTCTCCTTATGCGGTATATATGTCGGGCCCTCTATCTGATAATGTCATGAGACCTTTGCATAACGTTCCCTTTTGCCCAATTTCTGCGTCAGGCTCAAATTTTAATCCTCGAAATATCCGATATATTCCTGTGGTTAAAATTTTCGCCTTCCTTGAATTTGAACAAAATTGAACATTCTGCAAAGGCCTCATCGGGATGAGTAGCAATAGATATGCCATATTTATAACTTATTGATATATATAGGTATATAGGGCTAAGCGTAACTGTCTATCGGAACTGATAGTTCTGATAAGAACAGATAGATGTGGGGCTGGTCTTATGCGGGAAGCATTTGAGAGGAGCTAAAGTCTTTAAATTATTGGAAAACAGGAACAGGAACTTTGAGTTCCGGTTATTCGCTTAATCGGAATACAAAGTTCCGATTTGTTGTCATGGGGAAGTGGTCTTGAAATCTTCTTTTCTGATACCGTATTTGGTCACCAACTTGTGTAATTGGCGGGTGCTAACTCCGGCTGCATCTGCCGATTTCTGGATGTGACCCTTGTGAATAGCAAGAAGTTTTTTTAAATAGTTTCTTTCTGCGGCTTCGATATTCTGACGTCTCGCGTCAGATAGAGGGGGCAATGAACCCGGGGAGAGTTCGGGATTTGAAATATCCGGCAAGAAAAGCTCGCCCGGGAAGCTGTCGGGTCCAAGCACTGAAGAATTTTCAAGGATATAAGCGCGCTCCATAAGATTTTCCAGTTCGCGGATGTTGCCCGGCCATAAATACCGGGCAAAGGCCTCCAGGACGTATGGATGAATATTATTAATTTCTTTCGAATATGCCTCGTTTAAATTTCTTAAGAAAACGCCTGCGAGATATGGTATGTCTTCAGTTCTTTCTCTAAAGGGCGGAATGTCGACGGGAAACACGTTCAATCGATAATATAGATCCTTTCTGAATGTACCGTCTGCAACAAGTTGCTTCAACTCGATATTTGTTGCAGCGATGATTCGCACGTCTGCTTTTATGCTTATTTCTCCTCCAACCCGCTGAAAAGTTTTGTCCTGTAACACCTCTAAAAACTTGATCTGTGCGGAGGGCGTCATGGTACCTATCTCGTCCAGAAAAATTGTGCCGCCTTGAGCTATCTCAAACTTCCCCAGCTTCCTTCGGTCAGCGCCTGTGAAAGCGCCTTTTTCGTGACCAAACAATTCGCTTTCCAAAAGAGTGTCGGGTATCGCTCCACAGTGTACAGTAATGAATTGGTCTTTCGCCCGATTGCTGTGGCGATGAATGAGTCTTGCCAGCAAACCTTTACCTGTGCCGGTTTCACCTGTCAGTAAAACAGTTGTTTTAGTAGGCGCTACTGAGCGAATCCTTCCAAAGACTTTTCTCATCCCCGGACTATTTGTATTGACAACTTCAAGTGAATCTATCTGCCAGAATTTATCCCTAAGATAATCCAGCTCCGATTGCATTATTGTGGATTCGTGGGTACTTTCAGTTACAAATCTCAGCTCATCTATATCGACAGGATATGTGATATAATTACTTGCCCCGGCTTTAACGGCCATAACGGCCTCCCGGATCTTTTCTTGAGATGACATAACAACTATTTCGGCGTTTGGAAATACATGCCAGAAGGGTTGCAGAAAGTCCTTATAATTGATACGTCCATTGACAGATGCTGATCCGGATTGAAGAAGATCCACATCAATAAAGAGAAATTCATAACGCCTTTTCCTGAAAAGATTCTGACATGATTCTTTGCTGGTCACGACATCAACTTTATATTCTGACCGAAAACATTCTTTAATTGGTTCGTAAGCCATTCTGTTTTTTGAAGCAACAAGAAGAGATTTCATTTGATTCTTCCTTTAATGGATTCCACAATCTCCGGAGATATTGAACGCAGGTGGAGGTCTGTCTGAGGAAAGGGAATCTCGATTCCTGCTTCCTTAAACTTACGGAAAAGTTCGAAGTAATAATCACTTATCATGCCTGATGTGGACATCAGAGTGGTTAGCCGACACCAGATCAGGAGTGTAAAGTCGAGGCTGCTTTCCCCAAATTCTCCAAACCATACCTTTATGGGATGGCGGTCATCTTCTATAGTTGAAGGAATATTTCTGGCGGCTTCAGTGGCCACCCTGGCCACTTCATCTTCTTCCGGACTCCCCTGATAAAATCTGACCTCAATTGCCTTGGGTATTACAGGAAGAGCAGCCCATGAGTATCCCGCCATCCACAAGAGGGAGGAAATTAAAAGAATCAGGAGTATTTTATAACCGTACTGCTTCATATCTATTTCTTTTCCCTGAGAGTTTTAAATCTTTCTGGCCAGTCAACCTTGTTTTTAATAATTTATCCGCAGCGCATAGAGGCAGTGCGGACAAAATGAGACCTTTGCATAACGTCCCCTTTTGCCCAATTTCTGCGTCAGGCTCAAATTTTAATCCTCGAAATATCCAATATATTCCTGTGGTTAAAATTTTCATCTTCCTTGAACTTGAACAAAATTGAACATTCTGCAAAGGTCTCAAAGTTATCATCAAGCTGAATCTGTTTTGAGTAAATTTAACAACTTTTATGGGTATTGTAAAGAGACGAAAAAAAAATAAAAGGGGTTAGCCGGCGAAATTAAAATAATAGTCAGGAGAAGTAACAGCCTTGACATTAGAAACGACCATAGTATTATGACCATGTCTGCAAGGCAATACGTGCTTTCCGAAAGGAGGTATTTGAAAAGTATTTAACCATGGCTCTTAGACTCTTTACCTGTAATTTGTTGGAGACCCTGGCTGAAAAGCTGGCCGAGGTCCTCAGTGTACCTCTCAAATCGGCGCTGAATGAGGAAATTATTCTTGTCCAGAGCAAGGGCATGGAGCGCTGGATATCCATGGAGCTTGCCCGGCGCCACGGTATCTGTGCAAACTGCCGGTTTCCTTTTCCCAATGCCTTTATCCATGAAATGTTCCGTATCGTCATCCCGGATGTTCCCGAACATTCCATCTTCGATCCTGAAGTCATGACATGGAAGATCATGCAAATCCTTCCATCCTGCACAACAAAGCGAGGATTTGAGAGTCTCAGTTCCTATATGAAAGATATCGGGGGAAATCTCAAACGTTTCCAACTTTCTGAGCGAATTGCAAACACCTTTGACCAGTATCTCCTTTACCGCCCGGAAATGATTTTCCGGTGGGAAGAAGGGGAAGATGATCACTGGCAGGCCGTTCTCTGGAGGGAACTCGTAAAGGAGAATAATAGAGATCATCGCGCGGTCCTGGGCAAAACATTTCTTGCTGCACTCCGGGAATCTTCCGGTGGAGTCCCCGATTTACCTGAGAGGGTTTCCGTCTTCGGGATATCGGCGCTTCCCCGGTTTCACATGCAGGTCCTTGACGGTATATCGCGATTTACGGAGGTAAATCTGTTCCTCATGAATCCCTGCAGGGAATACTGGGGAGACATTTTCTCGGAGAGGGAGATAAAAAAAACGACAGACAGGCAGAAAAGTGGCCGGCTTACTCCTGATGAACTCTATCTTGAAAAGGGAAATAGTCTTCTCTCATCCATGGGAACCCAGGGCAGGGATTTCTTCGATTTGATAAACGGGTTTGATTGTGAGGAGCTTTCATCGTTTACAGATCCCGGTGAGAATAACCTCCTTTCCTGTATTCAGTCGGATATTCTCAACCTTCGTGATCGTCAGGAACAGTTTGCTGAGAAAAAAGCTGTTTCAGAGCAGGACATCTCCATCCAGATCCATTCATGCCACAGCCCCATGCGGGAAATTGAGATTCTGCACGACCGGCTTCTTGATATGTTTGAAAATGATCCTGAACTGATGCCAAAAGATGTCCTGGTAATGATGCCGGATATCGAAAAGTATGCGCCTTACATCCAGGCGGTTTTTGACAGACCGGCCGGTGACCCCTTACGTATTCCCTTCAGTATAGCGGATCGAACTGTAAGGAAAGAGAGTGAGATAATTGATACATTTCTTGCGATTCTCGATCTGTGTGGAAGTCGCTTTGGTGCGATACAGGTTCTCGCGATTTTAGAATCACCGTCGGTTCAGCGCAGGTTTGATCTGGCTGAAGAAGATTTTGAACTGATTCAGAAATGGGTAAAAGAAACACAAATACGATGGGGGATCGATGAAGAGAACCGCAGTCAATTAGATCTGTATCCCTTTGCGGAAAACACATGGAAAGCGGGTCTGGAAAGGCTACTCCTGGGTTACGCCATGCCGGGACAGAACGAGCACATGCTGGACGGTATCCTCCCCTTCGATAATATTGAGGGGAGTGAAACGGAGATCCTGGGACGCTTTGTTGAATTTACGGAGCAACTTTTTACGCGAGTGGTATCCCTTAACAGACCCCGCAAACTGGAGCGATGGACTCACTTGTTAACAGAAATCCTCGAGGGTTTCTTCATTTCCGATGATGAAACAGAAAGAGAAGAGCGGGTGATACGGAGCGCGCTGGGCGATATGGCAGAGATTCAGGAGATGATCCATTTTAACGAAGAGATCGATATTAATACCATCAGGTGGCACCTCGGGCATCACCTCGAAAACAGAAGTTTCGGTTTCGGCTTTATGACGGGAAGTGTTACGTTCTGTGCCATGCTGCCAATGCGGAGCATTCCCTTCAGGGTTACCTGTCTTACAGGTATGAACAGTGATGCCTATCCCCGTCAGACAGTACCACTGGGGTTTGATCTTATAGCGAAACACCCTCAACGGGGCGACCGGTCACGCCGCAATGATGACAGGTATCTCTTCCTGGAGACCCTCCTGTCGGTGAGGGAAAAATTGTATATCAGTTACGTCGGTCAAAACATCCAGGATAACACCCCTGTCCCTCCGTCAGTCATGGTAAGCGAGCTCATGGATTATATTGAAGAGGGATTTACAATTCCCGGTGTAAACATTCGTGATCATATGGTTACGAGACACCGCCTTCAGGCGTTCAATCCCGAATATTTTAAGCAACGGGCAACGGGTCACGAACCACAGGTTTCGGACAGGCGATCCCCATTTTTCAGCTATTCGGCGCAAAATTGCAGGGCAGCCCGGTGTTTATTAGAAAAGCGGAGGGTTCAGGAGCCTTTTATTTCAACGGTGCTCTCCGAACCGGGCGATGAATGGAGAACTGTTGATGTAAATGATTTGTGCAGATTCTTTGGTAATCCGGCAAAATTCCTTCTCAACAGGCGTCTCGGAATATACTTAGGGGAAACATCTGCCGCTCTTGAGGATCGCGAAGCCTT
This sequence comes from uncultured Syntrophaceae bacterium, assembly GCA_964552105.1. Classification (GTDB taxonomy): domain Bacteria; phylum Desulfobacterota; class Syntrophia; order Syntrophales; family UBA6807; genus CAZGAK01. The sequence goes on along the minus strand of CAZKGS010000017.1, from coordinate 12,938 downwards.
TGAAATCAAGGGTCTTGAAAGATATTTCCTTGGAGAAGATCTGGTAAAAAGGAAACTCGCAGGGCAGGATCTCAAAGAATTGTTTCCTCTGGAACGGGCATCAGGCAGGCTTCCCCATGGGACCGTAGGAAAGTGCGTATACGCGGATTTGAGCCGGGGGATCGAACGTTTTGTCGAAAAAACAAAAAACTATATGGAGGAAAAACCCCTCGATCCCCTTGAAGTAGATGTCAATATAGCAGGTTTCAGACTGATGGGCAGGGTCACCGGCGTTTACCCGGAGCGACTGATACGGTATCGTTATGCACGGCTGAGACCCGTGGATTATATTACGGTATGGATACATCACCTTATATTAAACGGTATCGGGAATGATTCTCATCCAAAAAGCAGCATGCTGGCAGGTCTGCACAGGAGGGGAGGGGAGCTCGAATGGACGGCCTGGGAATATTCTCCTGTTGATAACAGCATGGAGCTTCTTGAAATGCTTCTGGAATTCTACCTGGCCGGACTGACAAAACCCCTGCATTATTTTCCAAAAGCTTCCTGGGCTTATGCTGAACAGTTGTTGGAAAAAGGCAAGAGCCGTGAGTATGCCCTGGGAAAGGCCCGCACTGCATGGGAGGGAAGTGATTTTAACCGCGGCGATAGTCAGGATCTTTATTGTCAGCAATGTTTCGGAAATATTACCCCCCTGGATTCGGAATTTTGCCGTATTTCGGAAGAGATTTCAGGACCCATACTGAAGAGGCTAAAGGCTAAAGGCTAAAGGTTTTTCCTTGATCCTTTGTCCTTTTACCTTGTACCTGTTTACTGCTGGTGCCAACGTCTGCTCAAAAAACGCAGTTGTTGTGGATAAGAGTTCTAAAGACCGGGAAGAGATGAAATCATGACAGGAACGAATGCCTTTAACATACTGAACAGTCCCCTCGAGGGGACAAACCTGATAGAGGCCGGCGCCGGGACAGGAAAAACCTATACCATTACAGGGCTCTTTCTCCGGCTGATCCTGGAGAAAAATCTTTCTGTCGATGAGATACTGGTTGTTACCTTTACCGAGGCTGCAACCGAGGAGTTGAAAGAGCGGACCAGGAATACGTTAAGGGAATGTATAGCGGTCTTTTCGGGTGACCCATGTGAAGATTCTTTTCTGAAAGGTCTGGTTGAAAAGCAAGGGGATTTAAAAAGCGCGTTGCAAGCGCTTAAAGAGGCGCTTCGTGCCTTTGATCAGGCCGCTATATTCACGATTCACGGATTCTGCAGGAGGATGTTAAGGGAAAACGCCTTCGAAAGCGGCAGCCT
>CAZKGS010000017.1:0-11536 GCA_964552105.1 uncultured Syntrophaceae bacterium | reverse complement strand
GATGAAGTTGAAGAGATTCTTTCAAATAATGAAGGGCTGAACCGGACAAGATACGGGAAGGGGAAGATTCCCCTCTGGATACGGGCTATGAACGCTTATGTATCCTCCGGTGGCAGTGATCTTCAGCCATTCAAGGAATTTAATAAATTTACTTCTGATGAACTCAAACAGTCCGTAAAGCAAGGGTATGATCCGCCGTCACATCCCTTTTTCGAAACCTGTGAGACATTCAGGAAAAAACAGGAAGCCCTTAAAGAATCTTTTGGGAAACGCCTCCTCGCGCTCAAGGCCGGGCTCTTTCAATATGTACATGATGAACTTGTCAGCAGAAAGGAGGATAAAAACATACAGTCCTTTGATGATCTTCTGCTGAGGCTTCACGAGGCCCTGGAGAAAGAAAGAGGTAAAGAACTGGCAGGGGCCATCAGAGACAAGTTCAAGGCTGCCCTTATAGATGAATTTCAGGATACTGATCCTGTTCAGTATGCTATTTTCAATAAGGTTTTCAATGCAGAAGAAAGCATACTCTTTCTCATAGGTGATCCGAAGCAGGCCATATACAGTTTCCGCGGCGCTGATATTTTTGCCTATATGAAAGCCGCGAAAGATGTGGAATCACGATATACCTTAGGGGAAAACTGGAGATCCACTCCCGCCCTGATCGATGCCGTAAATACCATTTTTTCAAATGCTGAGCATCCTTTTGTTTATGATGAAATTTCCTTTCAAAAGGCTGTGCCGGCATTACAAAAAGATCAGGATGTCTTTGAAATGGATGGAAAGTCCGAACCTCCATTGCATGTGTGGTTTCTGGATGCCGGCAAGGTGGTGGAAGAGGGCAAAAAGCCTATTACAAAAACAAAGGCACATGAGCTGATTCCGGGGGCTGTTGCGGCGGAGATCTCACGGCTTCTCAATGGAGGGGAAAACAGGAAATGCACTATTGACGGAAGACCTCTGGGGGCAGAGGATATTGCCGTTCTCGTGAGAACGAACAGGGAAGCACGCATGATGCAGGACGCCCTTTCTCTTCTTAATATACCGGGTGTTCTGTTCAGTACGGAAAACATTTTTAGTTCCCATGAGGCTATGGAACTGGAAAGGCTGTTGACCGGCATTGCGGAGTCGGATAACGAAAATCTCATCAGAGGAGCCCTCGCAACGGATATCATGGGTGTCAGTGGTCAGGAACTGGATCATTTGCGGGAGGATGAGACAGGGTGGGAAAGACGGCTTATTGCATTCAGGGAATATCACGATCTGTGGCATAAGCGGGGCTTTATACGCATGTTTCGTCATCTACTGTCGGAAGAAGATGTCATGTTCCGTCTTATGTCTCTCCCCGATGGAGAACGTCGCAATACAAACATCTTGCATCTTTCGGAGGTTCTGCATCAGGCATCCGTTGAAAAAAAGCTTACCATTGCGGGACTTTTGAAATGGCTTTCACGGCAGAGAGATTCGGAGACAGCCAGGTTGGACGAACATCAGCTCCGTCTGGAAAGCGATGAGAATGCAGTAAAACTCGTGACTGTCCATAAAAGCAAGGGTCTTGAGTATCCCGTAGTGTTTTGCCCATTTACCTGGGGCGGGTCTAAAATAAAAGATTCAAAAGTTCCCTTTATGTTTCACGATGAAGGTGACAGGGAGATACTGACGTTTGATCTTGGCTCTGAAAAAATGGATAAAAACCGTGTCTTTGCCGAGAAAGAACAATTAGCGGAAAACCTGCGTTTGTTCTATGTGGCGTTGACGAGGGCAAAGAAAAGCTGTTACCTTGTGTGGGGTCGTTTTAATGAGGCTGAAACGTCAGCCCCCGCCTATCTTTTTCATCAGTCTGAATTGCCAGAGGGTGGTGGAGATGTTGCAGGAGAGATGAGAAAACGATTTAAAACTATGGACGATGACGCCTTGCTCGCAGGGTTGAGAGTTATTCAGGAAAAGTCCGGAGGATCAATCGGTCTTTCCGAAATGCCCATGGAAAAGGGTGAGAAAGCTCCGCCGGTGCCGGACAAAGCGGTAACTCTTGCCTGCCGGGAGTTCTCTGGGAAAATAGACAGCCAGTGGCGCCTGTCGAGTTATTCATCCCTCATATCGAATCGACCTCACAGTTCAGAAATGGCTGACTATGATGACGTGGGTCAGGGGTCAGGGGGCAGAGGGGAGGGGGCAGTAATTAGTGATCAGTGGTCAGTGATCGGTGATCAGGACAAGGCCGATATTTTCTCATTTCCGCGGGGGGCAAGGGCGGGGACATTTCTGCATGACATTTTTGAACACCTCGATTTTACGGAGACCAATCCCGGTCATATGAAAAAACTGGTGGAGGATAAAATCAGGGCATACGGATTTGATTCTGTGTGGCTGGAAACGATCTGCAATATGATTCACAGGGTGTTAACTGTTCCCCTCGAGCCGGACGGGAATGATTTTACGCTGTCTTGCATAGGAAATAAGAATCGTCTTAACGAACTGGAATTTTATTTTCCATTGAAGTCGATAACGCCAAAAATACTGAAAGGTATATTTGCTGGTTACAAAGAACCTGTGTCTCTTGAAAATTTCCCGGAGCGGATTGGGCAGTTACACTTCATGCCTGTCAGGGGATTTATGAGGGGGTTCATAGATATGGTTTTTCACTTCCGGGGACGTTATTACCTGATAGACTGGAAATCAAACCACATTGGCAGCAGTGTGGAAGCTTACGGGCAGGATACTCTCATCGCTGCCATGAAAGAACATTTTTACAACTTTCAGTATTACATTTATACCGTAGCCCTTAATCAGTACCTTAAACTGAGAATACCTGACTATGATTATGAGAGACACTTTGGTGGTGTCTTCTACATATTCCTGCGGGGGGTGGACCCGGATAAAGGTTCGCAATTCGGTATTTACAGAGACAGACCGTCGGCGAAACTGATCGACGAATTATGTGCAGGATTGATTAAGTGAAAAAGGACGGATAAGCCGTGAAAAACGAAGATGTTAACCGCCTTTGTGACAGCGGGATGCTTTCCCGCATTGATGTTCATTTTGCCGGCCTTATGACAAGGCTTGCCGGTGGAGATGTGCCTGGGCTTTTCCTTGCTGCGGCCCTCGTGAGCGGCTCAGCACGGGATGGTAACATCTGCCTTGATCTTTCCACGGTAGCGGAAAAAGAGTTGTTGGGAAAAAAAAATGGCGAAGATCCTGTTATCTGCCCCGAATTCGACCGCTGGTGTACAGAACTTCAAGGGAGCAATGTTGTTGGTAAACCGGGTGAATATAAACCTATGATTCTCGATGACAGAGGCAGGCTGTATCTCTTTCGCTACTGGGATTATCAGGAAAAACTGGCTGGCTTGATAAAGAAACGTGTCAATGAAGATGTAAAAAATATTGATCATACACTGCTGAAAGAAGGACTGGAAAGGCTTTTCCCTGATGATGGGACAGATGATATCGACTGGCAGAAGATCGCCGCCTTTACAGCGCTAACAAAAAAATTCTGTGTTGTTTCCGGAGGGCCCGGAACAGGTAAAACCGCAACGGTCGCAAAAATCCTGGCACTCCTCCTGGAGCAGGGGGCATCGAAAAGGTTGCGGATCGCCCTTGCCGCTCCCACGGGAAAGGCCGCTGCCCGCCTGCAGGAAATCATCGAACATGCCCGGGGTAATCTCAATTGTACAGACAATATCAAAACGAGAATACCCGTGGAAACCTCAACCATGCACCGGCTCCTCGGGACCATCAGGAATTCCCCCTATTTTCGGCATGACTCCAAAAACATGCTTCCTGTTGATGTTGCTGTCGTGGACGAGGCCTCCATGGTGGATCTTCCACTGATGTCCAAGCTCGTCCAGGCTCTTCCTTTGCAATCACGGTTGATACTGCTGGGTGATAAAGATCAGCTTGCCTCGGTGGAGGCAGGTGCAGTCCTTGGCGATATGTGTGATACGGGAAACAGGCATGGTTTTTCAAAGCATTTCTGTGACGATATAGAGATTGTCGCGGGGTATGATATCCATGAGTTGTCAGGCGGAGATGACGAGCCCGGGTTACATGACTGTATCGTGGAACTCCGAAAAAGCTATCGTTTCGGAAGCGGGAGTGGCATCAGCACGGTCAGCCGGGCTGTAAATGAAGGTGCCGATGATCGTGCCGCGGCGCTTTTGAGTGAAGGTAAATTTGAGGATATTTCATGGGCGAAACTGCCCGCACCTGATGAATTACCAAAGGCACTCAGGGAAATGATCGTTCAGGGATTTAAAGATTATTTGAAAGTGCGTGATCTCCGGGAGATTTTTCGTCTGTTTAATGATTTCAGGATTCTCTGCGCCGTTCGGGAAGGCCCTTACGGTATCGTTACAATAAACAGAATTGCTGAACAGATTCTCAGGGAAGAAAACCTTATAAGGCCGGAAGAAAGATGGTATGAGGGCCGACCCATTATGATCACCCGTAATGACTACAATCTTCACCTGTTCAACGGTGATGTTGGAGTAATTTTGACTGATCCGATGATGGACAACGAACGTCGTGCCTTTTTTATGGATGCAGATGATAGATTGAGGAAGTTTCATCCCCTGAGGCTGCCCGAACATGAAACGGTCTATGCCATGACGGTCCATAAAAGTCAGGGATCCGAGTTTAACAGGATAGCACTTATTTTGCCGGGCAGGCACTCGCCCGTACTGACACGGGAGCTCATTTACACTGGCATTACACGTGCGAGAGAAAACGTTACACTGTACAGCACTGAAGAAATTTTCCGTGCCGCCGTTGCCAGACGCATTGAACGAACATCAGGACTGCGAGATGCACTGTGGAAAGGTTTCTAAAACAGGCAACTCCTCTATTTTATTGCATCAATACAACGCAGGACAAATTCCCATTATCGGGAAGCGAAATTGTATTTTTAAAAGAGAAGTGATAAAACGCCTGAATGACAGGGAAAAATGCCAACTCATTGATATTGTTGTATATTTATTGTGCCTAAACCTTGTGCAATATGGTATAAAGTGGAAATTGTAAAGAACTTACAAGTTATATTAACAAACCTGTCAACAATATTATCCACAGTTCTGTGGATTAAAATTTAATTGGTTTTATATTTTTTCTGGCCCATTCAACCAGTTCATTAAAAGTAGTTCCTTTTGGAAAAAATTCTACAATTCCCAATTCTGCGACTCTGGATTCATCTTCCTCTGCTATAAAACCGCCTGCCGTTACCCTGATATCGGATGCATTCGCCTGGGCGAGTAGTTCGGTAATTATTGCAAGGTCATTAATGTCTGCTCCGGGCAATGTTGTAATCCCTATATGATCTACTGATTCCTGCAAGGCCGACGCAACAATTGTATCTGGTTCCTGAGCATTAGTGTAAATCACTTCAACTCCCGCGTCACGAAAGACTTTACCTAATTGTAACATAGCTCTATCGTAACCATCGCCGAGTTTTGCCAGCAGAATTCTAACCATAACATTTTCCATAGGAGGCTCCTTCACTTGAAATATGTATCGTTTCGTTTATAGAAGAATATTGTTCAGTTTTCAAGTAGAATATTAAAATAATTGACCGCTCCGGTGCGATAAGGGTGTAGAATATTCGCATATGAATTCTTGCCCAAAATATATCTTTGTGGTAGTTTTTTCATGTAACTATGTAGAAATGTCGTTGCGTAAATTTTAATGCAAACCAACAAGAAAGAAGGCCCGAAATGATTGTCATCTGTCCTCGTTGCGGGGCAATAAATCAAATAAAAAAAGTGAAGATTTCACACCCCACTCTGGACGTTATCTGCAAAAAATGCGGTGCCCGGCATTCATTGGAGATAGGAGTTACTTCGCACTCAGCTACTATGGTTAAATGTCCACATTGTGGTTACAAGCAGACACGAGCCGAAAGGTGTGCAAAATGTGGGGGTAGCTTGATAACAAAAGCAGTCAAACCGGCAGATCCTGGGATCACGGAAGAGAGCAAACAAGGCATTTTCTCAAAGCGTTATAAAACGCTGACTATCACAGCCGCGGCAATGATTGTTCTTATCTTCCTGGGATCTGTTGCCGGTGTTTTCTTCATGATGAAAAGTTCTGATGCCTATAAGTTATCGGAGGCTTTTATCAGGAATAACAAAGAAATTAAGGCAATGGTTGGTGAGGACATTAAATTTGGCTTGGTTCCGTTGGGATCGGTAAAAATGTCCGGTAAAGAAGGCGCCGCTGATTTTAAGGTTAACGTTAAAGGTTCAAAGGGTTCGACAGATGTAGGCATATTCTTAAGAAAACAAAAGGGTAAATGGCGAGTTATATCTGCTATCTACACAGATCAACACGGAGTAAAAAGACGATTGCCGGTGCAAAAATAACTTTCCGAAAAGGTTCATTCCACCAACCAATCAGCTTGCGGCTTTCACATAAAGAAAGGAATATGCCATGAAGCTTCAAAGGCTGTTAATCTGTTCGCTTGTTCTTTTATTTGTAATGATCACATTTTCTGAGGCGTTTTCCCTCTCTTACGGTCGTATCCGCGCCCTGAAAGAAAGGGCGATTACCGTTACGCAACAGAAAAATCATTTTGTGACAAGAGTGCTCGATTCATACAATATTCCCTATGAGTGCAATCAAGAGGGTGTTGTCGTTCGCCTGAAAGTTGATGATCATTGGAACGATATTACCAGAATTGACATTATTCCACTTGTGAATGATGACGGAAGGGGATTTCGAGTCATGGCACACAATATCTTTTTTGATACCAACAGAGGAATCTTCCATCTTGTTTCAGAACTTATTATCAGGTGAGTATGTACAACAGCGACCATTTTATTTATGACTATAATCTCCTGCAGAAAAGGGTGATGAAAGAATACCTTGGTTGTGTGCTGTAGCGTGGGGCCTCCGTGCCTCACAATCGTGTATCCCGCAAAGGGGGCACGCTTTTATCAAAAAAATAAAGGCGGTTCTCGACAGAACATTAACGATACTACTGAGAAGAAGGCCACACAAGAAAAAATAGTCGCTGTCACTATTTTATTGATGAAAGGTGACAAGGGGCGCTATGGGGTCTCAACATTCAACGTGTGTCAATTGTTGAGACCCGACTCCTGCTTTGCTAAATATAGGGAAATATGTTTTTTATAACATACTGGAAATTGTGCCTGATATTTTCATTTCCTTCAATAATTCCCATATGGCCAGGCAGGAAATGATCGATATCGAGTTTGGAAAGTTCTGTAATACTTTTTTTCAGTAATGCGCCGCTACCTCCCGGAAAGTCTGTTCTCCCTACATTCTGGGCAAATATTACATCCCCGGAGAAAAGAGCTTTTTTGGAGGGCCAGTATAGAGCTATAGATCCTGGTGAATGTCCGGGGGTGAGGTAAATCTCGAATGTTTCATCACCAAGGGTAATAGACCCTTCTTCCAGGATCATATCTATGTTGACGTTTGGTAAATCAAGACCGAACCAGCCGTACATCATTTTCCCTGTTTCATTTAAGAAGTCTATTTCCTTGTTATGCAATCCTGTCTTTACATGGGAGTTATCGTTAAATAATTCGGACGCCTCAAAGTGATCGGGGTGAGAATGGGTATTTATGATGTATCGTATATCTTCACTTTTTATTCCGTCCGTCTCCATGCTCTTGAGGAGATCGGGGAGATATTTTTTAAGACCGGGATCTATTAAGGCCTTAACGCTGCCTCCGATGTAGAAGCTGTTACAATTGTTGTCAGAAAAGCTTGTCCACTCGTACACGTAAATGTCGTCAATTAATTTCATCTGCATACCTTTCTGTCTTTTATAGAAAACATTAGACTATACTACTCATGTATCCAGTAGTCAGTAGTGAGCAGAAAAAGGATTAAGGGATTAGGGATTAATCCTGTGATCATTCTGACCCTGTTTTGTGCCTTTTAGTGAACAGTTTTTATGTATTCTTCTGTCTACTGAATTCTGTATCCTGACTCCTGAGTAGTTACATCATTTCTTTCTTTTCCCCGATTTCCCGTTTTTTGATTTGGGAAGATAGAAGAGAGGGTTCTTCGGTTTATTCTTTCGTCTGATTTCAAAATGCAGACAACTTTTTCCATTTTTTTTATATTTTCCCAGAAGAGCAATCTTTTCACCTTTTTTGACGGTGTCTTCCAGGTTAACCTTTCTGTCTTTTAAATAGGCGTAAACGGTCGAATAATTGTTTTTATGCTTAATGATAATCGTTTCCCCATAATATTTAAGATATGAAGAGTGAATTACCCTTCCGTTTGCTGATGCCAGTACGGGTGTTCCTTCTCTTGCGACGATTTTGATCCCGTTAAATCTCATTCCGTTTGGCTGAATACCAAACTTTGACGATACCACGCCCTTTACAGGCCATACAAAACGTCCTCTTTCGAACCGGACACTTTCTTTTTTAGATTTTTCCTTTACTTTTCTCTTTCCCTTTTTTGCTGGTTTTGAGATCCTGGTGCTGTCTTTTGGTGGTTTTTGTTGACGGACCGTAGGCTCAACTTCAAGAATTTTAGCAGCATTTGGAATGAAGACGATGGTTCCGACTTCGATTATAGTGGGATCTGTTATGTTGTTTATTTCTGCTAACTCCTGAATATCAACATTGTATGTCTGTGCAATCTTCCAGAGTGTTACATCCTTTTTTACTTCGTGATAGACACCTCTAACGGGTACAGATTCCTTGTAACGGGCTGTACAGGCCATTACGGAAAAGGTAATTATAAATACTAATATTGCTATTTTCTTCTTATGAGACATGTCAGTTACATCATCCTTAAAGAAACCATTTGATCAATATGAACCCGCCGATCAGGAGAACCACAAAGACAACAGCGAGAATGTTGAAATACCTGTCTATGAATGATCTTATTCCTGCACCAAATTTATATATAAGCCAGCCTACCAGAAAGAACCGTGCCGATCTGCTAACAACGGAAGCCATCAGAAAAACGGGAAAGTTTATTTTGAATGCGCCTGCTGAAATGGTGAAAACCTTGTACGGTACAGGTGTAAATCCCGCTATTCCGACCGCCCATGCATTGTAACGACCATAAAGGTCGCTTATAATATCGTACTTGTCCATCAGGCCGTAGAAATTCAGAATGCGAAAACCGATAAGATCCATGAATTGATAACCGATTACATATCCTGCAATACCACCCAGTACAGAACCTGCAGAACATATCAGGGCATATCTGAATGCTTTGGCAGGTATTGATATGGCGAGAGCAATGAGGAGAACATCGGGAGGTACCGGGAAAAAACTTGATTCGGCAAAGGCAAGAATAAAGAGAGCCCATGATCCATAAGGTGTTTCAGCCCAGTTTAGAACCCAGTCGTATAATTTTCTAAGCATTCACTATTTCAACCTTTCCACCCATATTCTCCTATGAGATTAACAAACCGGCATCCTCCAAGGTCTTTTGTTTCCGTATTATCAAGGCTTTCAGATGTGCGGGTAAGCTTCAACAGTTTTTGCGTATAGCGGTCACCGGTGGGAACAACGAGCCTGCCGCCTATTGCCAGCTGTTCCAGAAGCGTTCTTGGAACATCGGGAGCTCCCGCAGTAACAATAATCGCATCAAATGGAGATTCTTCTCTCCACCCGTATGTTCCGTCTCCCACTCTGATTAAGACGTTATAATAGTTGAGAAATTCCAGGACTTTTCTCGCTTTGTCGGCAAGAGAACCTATACGCTCTATGGAAAAAACTCTCTCAGAAAGCTCCGCTAATATAGCTGCCTGATATCCGGAACCCGTTCCTATTTCCAGAACTTTTTCGTTTCCCTTGAGCTCCAATGCTTCCGTCATCAAAGCAACGATGTAAGGTTGAGATATTGTCTGCCTGTCCCCGATAGGAAGAGGGTTGTCAGCGTATGCCTGGTCCTGCAGTCCCTCATCTACAAAGAGGTGCCTGGGGATCTTTTCCATGGCCTTTAACACCCTGTCGTCACTAATACCTCTTGAAACAAGCTGAGAAGTCACCATTTTCATTTTTGGTTTTTTGTATTTGTCCATTACCATCCTTGTATGCTCTGCTTTTTGGATGGGATTTTATATGTTTCCTCGACCATTTTGTGCCTTCGTAATCCCATGGCTTCCCTGGTTATTATAAAGTAATGGTATCGGAGTTTGGCATATTCCCTGGCCTTATTATATCTGAAGATTTCCCTGTTAATTTCATTAAACAGGTTTTCTGTCGAGCAATTTAATTTGTCGCCATTTTCCGTTTCTGTCTGACCATTACCACTTTCAACGGCGTTGTCTAAAATACTTATTCTATCCTCAATGACCTTCTCAATTGAATTCAATTTCTTAAGAGCGATATATACACTTTCCCCTGTGCGGGCCAGGACCGAAGCCCTTTCCCTGAGTATATCTTCCTGTATTTGTGCAAAACCTCTTTCTCTCATGATAACAACTTTTAACTATTGAATATCCCTTTCTATTTACTAACTGACATAATGTAAAGCCTCTAAAGAAAAGAAGATTGAAACAGATCATATCTTTTAATATTTATCATTTAACTGCACAGCTTTCAACAGAAAAGGTTTCTCCTGTTAATGACATGATAAAGATTGACTTTAGAGGGATTTCGTATTTTATTAAAAATATAGGGACTACTCAGGAGACAGTAGACAGGAGACAGGGCCATAAGTCGGTGAATCTGAAACTCGAAAATCGAAACTTTAAACCGAGGTACTAAAAAATGGACACTGAACTTTATTTGTTAAAGGCTATACAGACTTCTTTGAAAGCGGGAACAGCCATTCTTGATGTGTATAATTCAAATTTCAATGTGGAGCATAAGGCAGACAGCTCCCCTATAACACTTGCCGATAAACGTTCCCATGACATAATTATTGCAGAGCTTAGACAATTTCAGATCCCGATCCTCAGCGAAGAGGGGAGGGATATTCCCTATGAAGAAAGGAAAACGTGGAATAAACTGTGGATTGTCGATCCCCTTGACGGGACCAAGGAATTCGTCAAGAGAAACGGTGAATTTACGGTTAACATAGCTCTCGTTGTAGATGGGAAACCCTGTCTGGGTGTTATCTTGGTTCCTGTTAAAGGGATTTTATATTATGCCGTACAGGATATGGGGGCATACAGGTTAGAAAATGGTCGAATAATTGAATTACTGCGTAAAGAATCAAGGGAAGGAGAAGAATCGGGTCTGCTGAATAATATTATTAACCATTCCACCAAATTGCCAACCAGCCAGGCAGCAACTTCTCCATTCACCATCACAGGAAGCCGTTCACATACTTCTCCCGAATTAGAAAGATTTGTCGAGGAAAAGCGCAGGGAATATGGAAACGTCGAATTCGTTTCCGCGGGGAGTTCTCTCAAGTTCTGCCTGGTGGCTGAAGGAAAGGCGGATATGTATCCCCGGTTTGGGACAACAATGGAATGGGATACGGCAGCCGGTCAGGCGATTGCGGAGAACGCCGGCACCGCAGTCCTTGACTTTCACGCGGACATTTCCCTAATCTACAATAAAAAGAATTTACAAAATCCGTGGTTCATCGTTAAGAAACC
>CAZKGS010000016.1:13982-19268 GCA_964552105.1 uncultured Syntrophaceae bacterium | reverse complement strand
TTGCTTTTTTGTATTCTGCAGCGCTTCCGCTGAAGTAGGTATTGGTCAGATCATAGAGTATGATGGTCTCACCAAGGGAAAAGATCTCCCTGCTGCGCATACGGAGGAAACGTTCAATGGTTTCCTTGTGTTTGAATAACAGGTCTGAGTTATGATAGAGCATATTATGACCGATAGATGAGAAGTCGGCTTTCAAAGAGCTGAGTGCAATAATATCAACAGGTTACGTATGGACAGCTGCTAAAAATGCCCTTATTTTGTTGCTTTTTATGAAAATGGGGTTAAAGTTGGGTTAATATAAAATAATCTATAAAAGATTTAATAGAAATGCCTGTAATAATAGACTGTAGTGGAAAGGGTAAAAGGTGAATAATGGTAGGGTGGGGGTCAAATCTTTATCCTTTACAGTTCATATTGCATGTAACAGGTTGTAAAAAATAAAGATTTGACCCCATTACCTCCCTGTTCTAGTCAAGAGCCTTTTTAAATTATTTTGCGACCTTTCTCTTCAAGAAGTAACCCTCGGGATCACACTTTTCTCTTAGCAGTCTCAAATCCTCTTCCGTCGGTTCTTCCATCTCCTTCAAATCGGAAGAGATCAACAGTTCAAAACTCACCAATTCCTGAATATCTTCTGCCGTTTTTCCCGGCATTACTTCAAGTAACACCATTCTTCTGGTTTCTTCATCAAACCCGAATAGAGCCTGATTGGTGATGACCCTGTAAGGCCCCGAACCCATTACGCCGGCCTTTTCCCTGTAATCCGGCGAACCGTCACCAAAGCCTATACTGGTTACGAAGTCAAGCTTATCAACAAATCTTCTCTTTTCCAAGGCCATTATTGCAATAATTTTTTCACAATTTGCCGCCATCGCTCCGGCGCCACCGCTTCCCGGAAATCTGACTGCGGGCTTTGAATAAGTGCCTCCTTCAAAGTGCGAATTTATATTTCCGTACATGTCTATCTGAGCACCGCCGATAAAGGCATAATCGGAATAACCCCTCTGCGTTAACTCAAAGACGCCGCAAAGCCCCTTCGCGAAAACGGCTTTACGAAAAGCCCTGGTATCACCTACGGACAACGGTAACCCCTGTTCGAGAACTGCCCCGAAAGACCCGGCCTCAAATATCATGTTAAGATTTGGGGCATGCGTCATCTGTGCATGCATTGAAGCAATTATCGGCAAACCTGTTCCCACGAATACTATTGTTTCATCCTCTAATACTCTTGAACCTGTATAAGCTATCATTTCGAATGGACCATATTCAGCCATTTTTTCCTCCTTAAAATATTGTTTAGTGACTTAATGTATTTTTCTTGAACAATAAATATCAGTCTATAAGTATCGGCTGCCCACCATCCATCTGCCTAAGTTCCTTAAGTTTACTGTAAGTTCGTGTGCCCAGAAAATCATCAAAAGTTTCACAGCCAAAGATATATTTGTCATAGTATTCCCTCATCTTATCCTTGTTCCCCGTTTTCCTGAATTCATCACATATGTTTCTGAAATTCTGGAATTCCGGCATATCGAACCAGTAATATCCGTAACACGCTCCGGGGTAACAGCCAAAAGGTTGCTCAATCAGGGCATCCACAGCCGGATAGGGAATTTCGGTAAGGTTCGGGTAATTTCGTATATTTTCGCTGGGAATAATCTGTTCCGTAGTCACTATACTATGGGTAGCGGCGAGCGCTATCTCGGGACAGGTACAATGGGCTCCGAATATCCTGCAATTACCATACATATCCGCCGCAGGCACATGTACAATAGCGACATCCGGATGACAGGCCGGAACCAGGTATACATTTTCCCCCGTAAAGGGACACTCTACCATCGCCCCCCTGTTTACCAGCTCCATATCGCTACCGCCATGATCACGTGTCGGAATGAATGGGATGCCCATTGATGCAGCCTTGAACCTTGCCGACATCCCATAATTTGTATAGTCATCGATTTCAATCATCTCATTGCTGGTCAGGTAACGTAAAAGAGGCGCTATTCCTATTACCTCATATCCCCACCAGGCCAGCTCAACACGTTTGATTGATACATGTTCAGGATCTAAAATCATTGCACCGGCAAGTAATTCGCAGCAGAGAGAGTTGGACTGGAATGATAATGTCAAATCCTTTGCACCCTGTCGAATTATTTCATGTACTATGGCAATGGGTGTCCGTGTGTTCACAAACCCGGCAATACCGAGATTTATCCCATCTTTAACATATTCTCCTACGGCATCCTTCAGGGTTGTCCTTTTGTCACGCAGACCCTTTTTCTTTTTCACTACCGTTTTTCTAGCTTCAGCAGGAGATGGTCCCCACCACTCAAAAGGTTCCTCTGTTGTTTTGTTGATTTCGTCTTGCTGAAGACTGGAAACATTTGCAATAAGTGACCCAAAATTATTTTGTGCCATTTTCAACCTCCGCTTTAATAATAAAGATTTTTTTGATCCTTTCACCCGGACAGCAACGCCTTCCCGATGAAAGGAAAAAAGCCCCTGCTTATTGACTCAGACAAGGGCCTTGTTCTGCAAGAAAGGTGATTTATATAAGTAGCCCCTGATAGTCAAGCAGAAATTATGTTCCGGGTACTGTCAACTTTTTTGTGTAAATTTTTTATAGGCCAATTCTTTGAAGAATGGCAGATTGTTATGCACTTTTCCTACAGGGTTTGATCTCCAATGTAATTCCATTTTTAAAGATATAAAGGCCGGAAGTCGGTAGCAGGCATGTTCCCCTGCTACTATCTCCATCGGTTTTGTCCTTCGCTTAAATTCCTTGTTCAAACGTTCAATAATATTTGTGGTTCTCAATGAAATCCATTCATCTTCCGGAAAGTCGAAGAAGGTCAGACAGGAATCCATTGATCTCTCTAAACAGTTTACAGCAGAAGGAATATCTTTCCCCCATTTCTCTTTGAATAAGTCAAAATGTTCAAGAAACTGACAGGGTCGCATCTTGAATATTAAGTATTCTTATCCACCTATCATATCAAGCTCTCATAATGGAGACGACAATGAGCGTTCAATGAGGAGTGCCCCCGATTTATTTTTACAACAGTTGAGTTTATAAGTGATCAGTGGTAGAATTTAACAAATTATAATGCGAAAGTTGAACAGATAGCTGCATCATCCACATCACACTATCCCCATAATTGAGTATAGTGATCACCGTATTCGATGAAGATCTATTCAGGTAGGTGCAGACCAAAATGCTCTCCCGTCTCTTATCGATTCCAGAAATAGTTCATCCTTGACACCGCTTGTACTATAGCCTCAATAGTTTTCCCCGGTATCGGCCAGGGGAAGAAAGGTATGAAATATAAGAAGTATAATCAATCAAAAAGCAATGGGGAGGTAAGTATGAAAACGAAAAACTTAGTCATTATGGCAATAGCCCTTTTGGGCTTTTTCGTCTACGCGGGGAGTACGTATGCTTCCGCTCAAAACTTGAGACTCATAAGTCTTTTAACAAAAAATCTTGGCGTAACAAAGGAACAAGCCAAAGGCGGAGCCGGTGCGATCTTCGATCTGGCAAAACAAAAATTGGGTGTAGAAGATTTTGGTAAGATAGCAAACGTTGTCCCGGGAATGGACAGCCTGCTGAAAGCTGCTCCTCAGACGAGCGGATTGAGTAAGGCCATCGGGGGCAAAACATCATTGATGGGTGGTGGTGCCGATAAAATCGGGGGTCTCACGAGTCTTACAAATTCATTTTCAAAGCTCGGGCTAAGGTCTGATATGATCGGTAAATATGTCGACACCATCCTTTCTTACGTTAACTCAAAAGAAGGAACATCTGTAGCAAATTTGCTTGCCGGTGTTTTAAAATAAATTCAGACATGGGCACCGCCGGTGATATTCACCGATAGCATGTAAAGGGGTCAAGTCTACTATTGACCCATTGAAGATAGCTCCTGAGGGGATCATGTCTTGCTTTTTGCCTTAAGGAGGGAATACTTACCGAAAACAAACTTTAAAAATCCAATCATACATCGAACAAATTTTCATATAAAAAAGGGGAAAGCGTATTACGTATATTGATTTTTAGCCATACGACTGAACAGTCCAAATGAACCGGAGTTTGAAATGATCATAAGAAAAGAAGCGGTTTCAGATATTGAGGCAATAACCGAAGTCACAATAGCTGCCTTCAGGACTCTCCCAATCAGCAATCATACAGAGCAATTCATAATAAATGCATTACGTGCTGCAGATGCTCTGACTATTTCGCTTGTCGCAGAAATTGATGGACAAGTGGTAGGCCACATAGCCTTCTCGCCTGTAACAATTTCCGACGGCAGCCAAGGTTGGTATGGCCTTGGCCCTATCTCTGTGTTGCCAGAATATCATCATCAGGGCATTGGGAAATCACTTATTCATGAAGGGTTGTCCTTGCTGAAAGCCCTGGGTGGCAAAGGTTGTGCTCTTGTTGGTGATCCGAACTACTATAAGCGGTTCGGTTTTCGGAATTATCCACAACTGGTTCATGAGGGAGTTCCTCAAGAGGTTTTTCTTGCCTTGCCGTTTACCGAAAAGGTTCCACAAGGAATCGTCGTGTTTCATGAAGGATTCTTGGCAAATGGCTAACACTTATAAGGCCTCCCGAAAACGAATATGACAGCCTTAAAGTCAATTCGAGGGATTGTATATTGCAGATTTGCAGTATTCAGGTTTTTATCAGGAACTATATATAATCATTGTTGGGCGACTACCATTACAATAACAATGAGGCTTTAGATGGAAATAGACATAAGGTACAACTGTTCGGAAGTAGACTGGAATACTGTTTCAGAAACGCTGAAACGTACTGGAATGGCGTACGAAGAACCAGACGTACATAGAAGAGCGTTTGAAGCCAGCCATACGACCGTTTTTGTCTATCGTGCCGACCAGTTGATAGGTTTTGGCCGAACAATCTCGGACGGCGTTTATCAGGGAGCCATCTATGATGTCGCGGTCATTCCTGAATTCCAGAAGAAGGGCATCGGAACGATAATCATGAAGAAGATTCTGGAATGTCTGTCAGGATGTAATGTTATATTATACGCGACGCCAGGAAAAGAAAGATTCTACAAAAAACTGAAATTGCGGAAAATGAAAACGGGCATGGCACTCTTCAGAAATCCGGCGAAAATGAAGGAAAGAGGATTCACAGAATAAATCGGTCCATATTAAACCGAACAATCGGCATCAGGTCTTGCTTTTTACCCTAAGGAGGGGAAAGATCAAAGAGATCAAGGGTCGCAAAGTTACGGTGAAGGTGACATTGTCCGCGGAAGGTGA
>CAZKGS010000016.1:0-13882 GCA_964552105.1 uncultured Syntrophaceae bacterium | reverse complement strand
AAGAGATCAAGGGTCGCAAAGTTACGGTGAAGGTGACATTGTCCGCGGAAGGTGAAGAAATCCTGGTACAGATGAAGGAGAAATAAGAAAAGATGAAAAAGTCACTTGGTGCCAACACGATCCTGTATCCCACGCCGGTCCTACTCGTGGGGACCTATGATGCTGCAGGAAAACCGAACATCATGACGGCAGCATGGGGAGGCATTTGCTGCTCCAGTCCACCCTGCGTCACCGTTTCACTGCGAAAGGCAACTTACACGTATGGGAATATCGTCCGGCAGGGCGCTTACACCATCAATATCCCCTCAGAAAAATATGTCATCCAGGCGGACTACTGCGGACTGGTGTCGGGAAGAAAGGCTGACAAGTTTGCTGAAACCGGTCTGACACCGGTCCAAAGCACCCTGGTCAGTGCCCCGTACATTGATGAGTTCCCCCTCATCCTGGAATGCAGATTGGTCCATCAGATTGAGCTGGGGTTGCACACGCAATTTGTCGGCGAGATCCTGGATGTCAAGGCCGGCGAGGATGTCCTGGATGACAAGGGTGCGCTGGACATCGAAAAACTGAAGCCCTTTTTCTTTGCCCCCGAGGTGAATGCCTATTACGGCACGGGCAGACGTCTAGGCAATGCCTTTTCCGTCGGGAAGGCCGTAAAACGGGAAGGCAAATAGAATCTCATTCAGATATTGACTCTCCAGAAGACAGCAGGAGAGGTTTGGCACCGGCATCGACGAATCGGCTTAAGTGTCTTTCAGATCGACGAAGTGGGATTCAGTAAGACCGTCCAGCAGCAGGTACGATTGTACCTTGATACATATCAGCGCCGTGTCCGGATGTTTGATGAAATCCCTGAGATTGGGATGTTGCTTCAGCAGTCTGGCTTCAACCTGATTGCTTGTGTCGGCGTTTTCTATGGGCTGAAATACACCATCTATAGTTAATGCCTGAGCCTCGTGAAGGGACATGAGTTCCCTGGAATCAATAAGCAGGCTCACAGCAGGATTATTCAATAAATTTTTGTATTTCATTGTCGATCTCTTAGTTGCCATGTATATTTCACGGCATTCTTCATCAGAAACATATGCCATCAAGGAACAGTGCGGTGTCCCGTTTTCTGAGACCGTTGAAAGCACGCACATATCTTTTCCCCTGACCAACGCTTTAATTTTTTCAAGCATTATCAATCTCCTCTGAGCTGGCATGCGATAAAAAGACTGCAAGTTGTTTTTCTTCTCTACATTTCAATATATCTTGAATTAATTATCATTTTCTTGAAAAATAATGTATCGAAAAGTTGTGTACAAAGGAATAAAGGGAATCAGGCAACTGGCTGGATAGTTTATGCAGGTCGGAATTTAGGAGATTGTAAGACCATGAGCACACAAATCCTCGGATTGCGTGTGGCAAGCATTGTGTTCGGATTGATGTCAGTAGGGCAACTGGCGCGCTTTATCATAAACCCTGAAGTGCTGGTGGCCGGCTATCTGATACCGCTGTGGCCGAGCGCTCTGGCCTTCGCGTTCCTAGGCGGACTGAGCCTCTGGCTGTGGAAACTCTCTCGTAAGTAAAAGGAAGCCAAAGAAACGGAGGCAGGCTTGCTTTTTGCCGTAAGGGGGGGCTAATATGACATCTCATATTTCAAATCCTGATTCCCTCATACTCATACTCATAAGAAGAACTGATAAGATCATGTCAGGCTCTCAAAATGGAGATAGCAATGGGCATCAGAAAACTCGCCGATGGAAAACATCAGATTATTTTTCAATAGTTGAGTTTATAAGTGATCATCGGAAGCGTAGCTGTGCCTGCGGTGAGAAGGTTTTGGTCGTGCTAACGAAGCACGTGGGATTTGCAACCGCCCGCAGCAGAAGAGTATTTTCGGACAGCCTCCTTGAATCTCACTGAACAGACCCGTGGCGTATCTTCTGGGGTATATCTTGCAGACAAACCTGTGGAAGCTTTTTTCCGATTGTTACCGAGGGGGTTTCAACCCGATCGTTCCTGGGCAACAAGCCAGTCGAGTGCTCCCGGGGTCTTTTTCCATTTATTGATATTTGCAAAATCGGGTGACACCTTACCTGTTTCTATTCAACAGAAATAGGTAAGGTGTCACCCGATTCTCCCCACCCGATTCTCCCGGTTCTTTGACTCATAGGAGAATACGGGGTTCAAATCTTTATTCTTGACTCAAGTCGAAGTAGGGATCAAGTCTCCGTTTGTCTGTTTTGATTCTCAAACATAGGTCAAACGGAAATTTGACCCAGGCTCTCCCAAAACTTACCGCTACGCTCTGCTATAAAGTTTTGACATATCTCACAATGATTGATAAACTACCCTTTATTGAGGCTGGGGTTGTTTTGGTTTTCCTGACCTGGGGGGGAAAACAAAATTCTATCATTCAACCAATAAGGAGGTAAGTGATGGATACGACGAACCTTAGGAAATTCCTGGCAGGACTTTGTATTGCCGGTCTATTGTCAGGTGCAAGCCTCACTGTTACTGGTTGTGAAAAGCAAGGACAAACCAGCTGAAGCGGGGAAAAGGGTGCCGTTGACACCCATAAGGAGCAACCCGCTGGGCAGAGTAGCTGAAGCGGGAAAACGAGTACCGGTGGTACTCAGAAAACTGGCGGAGGCAGCTGAAGCTAACCAAAACAGTGCAGGTAGCACTGGAACCAACAACTGGAGCAAGAAGTAACCAGGTGGCAATTCAATCTGAATTTTCCCCATTCATGCTATTCGCGACGAGACTCCACCAGTTAATCTCAAGGACGTGGCTTGACAGCGTAGTACTTCTTCCCTGCCCCAGGACGAGGGCAAGAGGTGGCGCATGCACCCATCCGGTAAGATAAAACTTGAGGAAGTCTTCCCCGCGTGTCACTCGGTTCTGGATATCAAAATCTGGAACAAGCTCATTACCGAGTGTGGCGGGAATCCTGGATCTGAAACTCTTGTGCAGGCATCCATATCTCACATGGGCAAGCTCGGCTTGCCGGAATTCCTGTCCGAGCTTGCCCGCCTGGAATTAACCATTAATAAAGTGGCGGATGAAAATACGACGATTCCGCCTGCGGTGGATCGATTGGAAGTAAACCCCACCGTTCACCTTCTCGAACTTAGCTGGAAAAATCTGAATCTATTAGTCAATCCTGATAAGAGCTCATCTTTTAAAGCACCTGAGCCCGGTGAGGAACGTATTCTTGTCTGGCGCCATCCGAAAACCGACGAAGTGACAGTCAGTCCCGCAACTGACGAAGAATTACTTGTTCTCAAGATGATACTTGAAGGGATCGATCCTGACGATGTGGCAGCTGAAGGAGGTCTGCCTGTCGGGGCTGTCGATCAGGCGCTTCATCGTGCTGCTGACAGGGGTTTCATCCTTACTCCCCGGTCACGTATTCGTCGAGATCGCGATACCTTTCCCGTGGGAGAGATTGCGGATGAGGCGTTTCTGGAATCTCCCTTCTTTACGATACAGTGGCATATAACCCAGGCATGTGATCTCAATTGCAAACACTGTTACGACCGGAGTAAAAGATCGCCGCTGAAGCCAGCCCAGGCTATCAGAATTCTTGACGATCTTAGAACCTTTTGCCACAGCAGACATGTTATGGGTCAGGTATCCTTTTCCGGGGGCAATCCTCTTTTATATCCTCATTTTCTCAAGCTGTACCGGGCCGCGTCCGATCGGGGCTTTGTCATTGCAATTCTGGGTAATCCGGCATCGAAAAAAACGATCGGGGCACTATGCGAAATACAGAGACCGGCATTTTATCAGGTCAGCCTCGAGGGTTTACGGGAGCATAACGACTACATAAGAGGGCCGGGAACCTTTGATAGCGTGATCGAATTTCTCCGAATTCTCCGTGACTTCAATATCCCTTCACAGGTAATGCTCACTCTGACAAAAGATAACATAAATCAGGTACTTTCCCTTGCCGCGATGCTTCGCGATCATGTGGATACCTTTAATTTTAATCGACTTTCGCAAGTCGGAGAAGGGGCTGCTCTTCTTCTTCCGACACATGACGAATATGTCACTTTTCTCCACGAATATACAGAAGCCGCAAAGAGCAATCCAGTTATGGGGTTAAAGGACAACCTTATCAATATTATTCGATATGAGGGCGGGGTGGAACCTTTTGGAGGATGTGCCGGCTACGGATGCAGCGCAGCGTTCAATTTTGTCGCCGTTCTCCCTGATGGAGAGGTTCATGCCTGCCGAAAGTTTCCCTCACTCATCGGGAATATTTTTAAAGAGAGCTTTGCAGAGATTTATGATTCCGACATTGCCCATCGCTATCGTTCAGGGACGCAAGCATGCCGTTCGTGCCCGATTCGTCCCGTTTGCGGGGGGTGTCTCGCAGTCGCTCATGGACAAGGTCTCGATATATTTGAAGAACGGGACCCGTACTGCTTTATGAAATTAGAAACGTGAATACCCCGTTTTGTAAACGGGGATGAAACGTTTACCTGACGAAGGAAGAGCTGGGGGTCAGGTCTCAACATTCAACATAAGATAGATAATAAAAACAGATAAGGGATATGACCCCTGCTTTTAAAATCAACTTATAAGATTAAATTGGCCTGATAATAAATGGTTAGACCAACTAAAGGAAAAAAAATGAAAAAATTAATTCTTACCGCATTGTTAATATTATTCATTGCAATCCCAGTAGAGGCAGCAGACGGGGTGGTTAATGTCCGAAGCACCTTTAATGTGAAAGAAACTGCAGATCGAATGGAGAGTATATTGAAGGAAAAGGGGATGACGATATTCAATCGAATAAAGCATTCCGAGAGTGCTGGCAGGATCGGCATCGAATTGCGAGATACAGAACTAATAATATTCGGCAATCCAAAAGTTGGAAGCCCCCTTATGAAATGTCAGCAAAGTGTCGCTATTGATTTACCTCAAAAAGTATTAATCTGGGAAGATGATGAGGATAAGGTCTGGATATCGTATAACGATCCAAGGTATTTAGAAAAAAGGCATAATATCACCGGTTGTGAAGAAGTCATATCAAAAATAGAAAAGGCACTGGCCGGCATTGCAAAATCAGTATCAACGAAATAAGGCGGTCTAACATTTCATTCCTAAAATCAAGCGCTTGATCGATGATAACAGCTTCTAGATCACCCCAAAGAACGGCTAAGTATAACGACTTTCAAAAAGTAAACAGAGAAAAATTTTGTTGATAATAAAATGAGTTAATGGTATTAAGTTTGCCGTTCGATTTACCGGGGACGAAAGGTATTCTCCCTTTTGATTGACCGGTAACGCACACGAATTTCCCGCCTGTGGGCGGGGGATTGCATGAATCGTTGACGCAAGCTACTGGGAGATCGTTCAACGGCAGGACAACGGACTCTGACTCCGTGAATCCAGGTTCGAATCCTGGTCTCCCAGCCATTGAATAGAAAAGGGTTTAGCTCAATTGAGTTAAACCCTTTTTTGTTTTCAGATCCCTGACATGGATAAACCGGAAATCTGAAGTCTATTTATTCCCTTTATCCGCGATTTTTGCCCAGGAATCTCGCAATGTTACGGTTCGATTGAATACAAGGGCCTTGTCTGAAGAGTCAACAGAATCCACACAGAAATAGCCAAGCCTCTCAAACTGGTACCGGCTTCCGGGTAAAGCATCCGCCAGACCTGGTTCCAACCGGCATGACCTGAGGGTTTCCAGCGATTTCGGATTTAGATATTCCGTATAATCGGACTCTTCCCCAAGAGGATCGGCGACGCTAAAAAGGCGATCATAAAGGCGTACTTCGGCCGGGACGGAATGAGCCGCCGATACCCAGTGGATAGTTGCCTTGACCTTCCGGCCATCGGGTGCAAAACCGCTTCGAGTTTCCGGATCATAGGTGCAGTGCACTTCGATCACCTTGCCTGTATCCGGATCTTTAACAACGCTCTCGCACTTTATAAAGTATCCATAGCGGAGACGCACTTCTCTGCCAATCGCCAGGCGGTAAAACTTTTTGGGTGGATCTTCCATGAAATCCTCCTGTTCTACATACAGTACACGGGAAAAGGGCACTTTCCGTGAACCCATTTCGGGATTCTGGGGATGATACGGGCAATCGAACTCTTCAACCTGATCTTCCGGGTAGTTATCAATAACCACACGGAGAGGACGTAGCACAGCCATAACGCGAGGAGCCTTTTCATTCAGGTCCTCCCGAACACAGTTCTCAAGTAAAGACATATCGATAAGACTGTCATTCCTGGCTACTCCGATACGATCACAGAAGTCGCGGATCGCTTCCGGGGTGAAACCCCGTCTCCGCATACCTGCCAGGCTGGGCATCAGCGGATCATCCCATCCGCTGACAATCCCTCTTTCCACTAATTCGATAAGCAGACGTTTACTCATAACAGTGAAGCTGAGGTTGAGACGGGCAAACTCGATCTGCTGCGGATGATATTCCACTTTTAATTCGTCCAGAAACCAGTCATAAAGAGGCCGATTGTTTTCAAACTCCAGGGTACAAATCGAATGGGTAATCCTCTCGATGGAGTCCGAGAGACAATGGGTAAAATCGTACATCGGATAGATGCACCACTGATCACCCGTTCGATAGTGAGTCTCTTTTTTGATTCGGTACATAATGGGATCTCGCATGGTAATGTTGGGAGATGTCATGTCAATTTTGGCCCGAAGTACACGGGTTCCTTCCTCAAACTCTCCGGCCCGCATCCGTTCGAACAAATCCAGATTTTCTTTCACTGACCTGTCACGATAGGGGCTTTCTGTGCCCGGTTCCGTGAAGGAACCCCGGTGTTCCCGAATCTCATCCGGGCTCAAGTCACACACGAAGGCCTTGCCGTCCTTGATCATCTGCAGGGCATACTGGTACAGTTTCTCATAGTAATCAGAGGCATAATACAAACGATCCCCCCAGTCGAACCCCAGCCATTTTATGTCTCGAATGATCGAATCCACATATTCCATGCTTTCCCCGCTTGGATCCGTGTCAT
The DNA here is from genome assembly GCA_964552105.1 of uncultured Syntrophaceae bacterium. Taxonomy (GTDB): domain Bacteria; phylum Desulfobacterota; class Syntrophia; order Syntrophales; family UBA6807; genus CAZGAK01. The sequence continues at coordinate 6,892 of CAZKGS010000016.1, read as the reverse complement.
CCATACGCAAATTACAGGTAGCTCCATATTGGGCGGCGATACCGAAATTGAGGCAGACAGACTTAGCGTGTCCGATATGGAGGTATCCATTCGGTTCGGGTGGAAATCGTACGGCCACACACCCCTGATGCTTGTTGGTTCTGAAGTCGTCCTCGATAATATCCCTGATAAAATCAGACGGGAGAGATGAACTGGTTTGGTTCATAGATCTAATTTCCTTTCTCAGTAAATACAAAAGGGTCACGCCGGTAATCCGTTGGCCTGCCGTCATCACTGTTACCACATTTTAAGTCAGACTTCTGCCATTTTTTTATGGCTGATAAGTCCTTGCAAAACTTAAATCCGGATTTCGAATTTCCAGTTTATCCGGGTTAGGCATATAAGATCTATTAACAGAAAAACGTTTTGTTAAAGTAGATGACAAATGAATATGAATTGACATTATGTTTAAAAAAAGTTATCAGGTATCTCAACATATTACAATAGAGGGAAAGGTGACTTCTCGATCCTTTCCTTTTTGATTTTTTAGTGAGAGCGGGGTTGAATATGTTTTTACGGCAGATGCAAGTTGGTCATATGGCAGTATTTGCCTACATTGTAGGTGATACTGAAAGTGGTGAAGGTCTCGTTGTAGATCCTGCGGCCAATGTTAACGAGATAGTTTCAGAGGCCGAAAAAAACAATATAAAAATAAAATATATTGTTAACACACACGGGCATGTCGATCATATCGGTGGAAATGCTGATATGAAAGAAAAAACGGGGGCAGAAATTATCATCCATGAAGACGATGTCACAATGATGGCCTCTATTCCGTCCATGATGTTCAGGATGTATCAAGGCAAGGAATCACCACCTGTGGACATAACTGTAAAAGACGGCGATATGATTACTGTGGGAAAGGTAAACCTGAAAGTGCTTCACACTCCGGGTCACTCTCCCGGAGGGATATCTCTCTATTTGCCGGGCTATGTCATCACTGGAGATACGCTTTTTGTTGAAAGCGTGGGTCGAACGGACCTGCCCGGAGGGTCATGGGATGTGATGTACAATTCGATTAAGGAAAAACTGTTGACACTGCCCGACGATACCATTGTTTTACCTGGGCATAACTATGGGAGAACACCAACTTCCACAATAGGAAATGAAAAAAGAAATAACCCGTTTTTTTAGAATTCCGGGTTAAAGATGATGCAGGGGTGTGACTGGTGAATAATAAGGTTTTGATTAAGACAGATTTTGAAGGATTAAAACTTGCTAACAGGGGCAAGGTCAGGGATATTTACGAATTGGACGACAATCTCCTTATCGTAGCCACTGACAGAATATCTGCCTTTGATGTAATCATGCCGGACCCGATTCCGGACAAGGGTAAGATATTAACCCGTATGTCCACCTTCTGGTTTAATAAAATGACTGATATCATTGGCAACCACCTCCTCTCAACAGATGTGGCTAAATATCCTGAAAAATGTCAGCCTTATAAAGAAACAATCAAAGAAAGAAGCATGCTGGTCATAAAAGCCATGCCATTGCCGGTAGAATGCATAGTGCGGGGATACCTGAGTGGTTCCGGCTGGAAAGATTATTCCCGGGGAAGAACGGTTTCAGGTATACGGCTCCCGGACGGATTGAAAGAATCGGACAAACTTTCCGAACCGATTTTCACTCCTTCAACCAAGGCCGAGGCAGGTGAACATGATATCCCCATAACGAGAAGGGAGATGGAGGATCTCGTCGGTAGTGATTTAACAGAAAAAATGATCGGCATCAGCATGAAGATTTACGAAAGGGCCTCAAAGATTGCCGATAGTGCGGGAATAATTATTGCCGATACAAAGATGGAATTTGGATTACTTGATGAGGAATTAATGCTGATAGATGAACTTCTGACGCCTGATTCATCCAGGTTCTGGCCTAAAGAAGATTATGAAGCAGGAAGAGCTCAAAAAAGCTTTGACAAGCAGTTTCTTAGAGATTACCTCCTTTCAATCAATTGGAATCAAAAACCGCCTGCCCCGAAATTACCAGACCATATAATACAAAAGACCAGAGAAAAGTATAAAGAAGCCCTGAATCGTCTTATGACGTAAATATTCCCTTGAGCCTTGACATGGCAAGAGACGGTTATTATTTTATGGGCGGATGTCTTTATCTTTTTGCCGGCTGCGTTTGAAAGAATGAAAACAGGTAGTATCAAAAAATCGTCAATCAAATACACGGAACACTCAAAAAATATATATTATGAAAAATGATTACTATACAACTCTTGACGTAGAGAGAAGTGCGTCCGCAGAGGAAATAAAGAAAAATTACAGAAAGCTGGCAATGAAATATCACCCGGACAGAAATCCGGGAGATAAAGTGGCGGAAGATAAGTTTAAAGAAGCGGCAGAAGCCTATGAAGTATTGAGCGACCCCGAGAAGAGAGACATATATAACAGATATGGTTATGAAGGACTCAGCGGAACCGGCTTTCAAGGTTTTTCAGGGTTTGAAGATATTTTTTCGAGCTTTGGCGATATATTTGAAGATATCTTCGGATTCGGCACGGGGAGAGCAAGATCTCGAACTGCGGCCCGCCCGGGAGCGGATCTTCGGTACGATTTGAAAATTTCATTTATGGATGCGGTCTTCGGCACATCCATCAACATAGAATTAGAAAAGTATGAAAACTGCACGGGATGCGGGGGTACAGGAGCGAAACAGGGAACGAAACCTGAAATATGCCCGACGTGTCAAGGAATAGGACAGGTTACCCAAAAAAGCGGATTCTTCAGTATAAGTACGACATGCCCTCAATGTAGAGGCGCAGGAAGAATCATAAAAAATCCATGCAGAAACTGCCAGGGAACGGGCAAGGAAAAAATAGGCAAATCAGTCCAGATAAAAATACCGCCGGGAGTGGAAACAGGATCACGGCTGAGACTCCGGAGTGAAGGCGAAGAGGGTGAATTCGGCGGACCGCGGGGCGATCTATATGTCTTTATTCATGTGGAACCTCACGGGTTTTTCGAAAGGAAAGGGGACGACATACTGTGCAGGGTTCCCATTTCCATTACCCAGGCAGCGTTGGGGGCAACGATTAAAGTACCAACGTTGAATGGAGACGAAAAAATTAAAGTACCCAAAGGAACCCAATATGGAAAGATTTTTCGATTGAAGGGAAAAGGAATTTCTCATCTAAGGGGTTTTGGAAGGGGAGACCAGATCGTCCAGACTCTGGTTGAAGTACCGACCAATTTAAGCAGGAAAGAAGAAAAGGTACTGAAAGAATTAGCCAAATTGCGCGGTGAATCTTAACTGACTTTCCTGTGTTAATCGAAGGAAATTTGAAGAATGGAAAAGGGGCTAACAAATTGATCATATAATTTAATCCCCCAGTGGAGGTGTGGCCCTGTAACCCTGCCCGTTGATCCCACTCGACCGATCACTTCTCCCTTATTAACTGAATCACCCTTTTTTACTAAAACTCTCGACAAGTGGCAATAGATTGAAAAAAGACCTGTGCCATGATCAATAATGACCGTGTTGCCGGCATAATAAAGATTACGTTTCAGGACAATCTTTCCTGAATTTGCCGCTTTCACCTTTGTTCCCCTGCTTGAGCGTATATCCACCCCCCTGTGACGGGAATGAAACTCATTATTAAATATCCTTTTCTCTCCAAAATTCTCCCGAATCTTTCCATTAGACGGCACGATAAAATTGCCGTTGCCTAACCAGCCTGGTATATACGCTTGATAGACCTCCTTTACCAACTCGAATTCCTTTTTTATCCTTCCCTGCGCTTTGGCGGACGGGAAAATATATTTTTCATCCACATTGATATTCCGAATGGTAAATTTCCTATTCGAAACAGGAAGTGCAAGGGGAAAATCCTTCCGACTTCCGTTCGGAAAATTAATATGGATGGCAAGTTCATAAATGCCGGGCTTCATATCAAGCCCCAAACCTATGAGAAGGAAAAACGAAGAATTACTGCTGTCAGGGACAAACATATAATCTTTACCGTGAAAATGTGCCACTGCAGACGAAAACCGCGGCGACTGCAGAGAAATCTTTACAACTTCCCCGGGGGAAATATCACGATACTGTGAGCAAATAATTACCTTTCCTCCCTCGGTCGTGGCACTAAGTTGAAAGGCACCAAGACAACCAGGCAGAAAAATCAATACTATGCTTATAATAAAACAAATTTTTTTCATTCAAACCGTATTGGCTTTCTTAGGATGAACACCGCAATTTCCACGTGGCAACTTACCAGAATAATTATCTTCGGACAATAAAAACATAGACAATTAAAAAAACATAAATTATATTAGTAGTGTTGAAACACTGGGTTGCTATAGGAAGACCTTGCATAGGGAGAGTTGAAAATGAAAAAGAATTTCGAAGAGGTTGCACCGGAAAATTTGAGAGTCAAAATAGATCCCGATTCCTTAAGATTCGAGAACACGGAGGAATGTGACTATTTCAAGGGAATTATAGGACAGGAAAGGGCTATAAAGGCTGCACAACTTGGATTGGAAATAGAAAGTCCCGGTTACAACATCTATGCAGCCGGCCTTACAGGAACAGGAAAAGCATCAACGATAAAAAGCCTCTTGGATCAGCTTGATCTGGAGAAAAAGATCCCTGACGATATTTGCTATGTGAACAATTTCAGAGATCCTGATATGCCAAAGGTGATTATGCTTCCAGCCGGTATGGGCATAAACTTCCAAAAAGACATGAATGAAATGATTATGCATCTGGAAAAACAGATACCTCATATATTTGGGAGTGAGGATTTTAAGAAGGCCTCGGAGTATATTGTTAGCAGTCACATGGCAAAACAGAAAGAGATGGTCAAAGAATTCAATGAAAAGATTCAAAAAGAAAATTTCCAACTGGTTCAATATCAGATAGGACCTTACACAAAGCAGGACATCGCCCCTCTTTATGAAGGAAAACCCGTTCCCATCGAGCAACTGGAAGCTCTGGCAGACCAGGATAAATACAGCGGGGAAAACCTTGAAAAAACAAGAGAAAAACTCAGTGGATTAAGGATTGAACTCGAGGGCCTTATGAGAGAAACAAGGCAAATTGAAAAGGAAATCCGCAAGGAAATGAATTCACTTGAATATAAGGCGGGGCTTCCTGTTGTGAGTGTAATGATATCAGATATAAGGCTAAAGTACGGGAAACACAGTGACAAAATCAACAGTTATTTTGATGAGGTGCAGGAAACTATTTTATCAAACCTCAAGATGTTCAAGGAAAAAGGTGAAGAACAGCAACAACAGCAAATACCTGTTCCTTATTATCCTTCGTTACCCCAAAAAAAATTCACTGATTACAAAGTAAATGTGGTCGTCGATAATTCTCAAACTAAAAAGGTCCCCGTTATCACAGAAACAGCGCCAACATATAAAAACCTTTTTGGTACTATAGAGAGAGAAATTGACAGATCGGGATTCTGGAAAACAGATTTCACCCGCATAAAGGCAGGCTCTCTCCTCCGGGCCAACGGCGGATACATTGTCTTCAATGCACTTGAAGCTTTGACGGAATCGGGTGTATGGGCATTTCTCAAAAGAACTCTCAAAAACAGATTGCTGAACATGCAGCCCTATGATCCTTTCAGCCTGGCATCCACCGCTATGAAACCAGAGCCTATACCCATTAACACAAAGGTTATCATGATAGGAGATAATTATCTTTATCATCTACTTTATAATTTAGAAGAAGATTTTAAGAAGATATTCAAGACAAAGGCCCAGTTTGATACGGAAATGCCTAACAAGAAAGAACATATAACCAACTATGTACTTTTCATAAAGAGAATCATTGAGGATGAGAAATTGCTGCAGTTCCACAAGAGTGCCGTGGCAGCGATCATCGAATTTGGTATAAGGCTGACAGGAAAGCAAAAAAAATTGTCCACTCGATTCAGTGATATAGCAGATCTCGCTCGAGAGGCAAACTACTGGGCCAAAAAAGACAAGAGCCCTATTGTTACAGGCAAACATGTAGATAAGGCTTACGAAGAAAAAATCGGACGGGTCAGCCTCATCGAGGACAAGATCCAGGAAATGATTGAAGACGGAACCATTATGATTGATACGGAAGGAGCCGTAGTCGGTCAGGTAAACGGTCTATCTATTTATGATATGGGTGATTACTCCTTCGCAAAGCCTTCACGAATAACGGCAGAAACATCCATGGGCAAAGCCGGAATCATTAATATAGAAAGAGAAGCAAAGCTGTCAGGGAAGACCCACGATAAAGGGGTATTGATTCTGGAAGGATATTTTAGAGGTAAATATGCCCAGGACAAACCCTTAACGATGAGTTCAAGTATATGTTTTGAACAATCTTATGGTGGTGTTGATGGAGACAGCGCTTCATCAACGGAAGTCTACGCAATCCTGTCAAGCCTTTCAGAATTACCACTCAGGCAGGATATAGCCGTTACCGGTTCGGTAAACCAGAAGGGGGAAATCCAGCCGATAGGGGGTGCTAATCAGAAAATTGAGGGTTTTTACGATGTATGTAACGCTAAAGGCCTTGCAGGGAACCAGGGTGTAATGATACCTTCGTTGAATGTTCCTGACCTTATGTTAAGAAAGGACATTGTGCGATCTGTTTCGGAAGGAAAGTTTCACATATATCCGGTAGGTACAATTGATCGAGGTATGATGATACTAACCGGTATGGAGGCAGGAGAAAAAGATAAAGATGGTAATTATCCACCGGGAACGGTAAGTTTTCTCGTCGATGAAAAGTTAAAATCTATAGCAAAAGGTCTAAAAGATTTTGGGGAAGAAGAAAAAAAGAAAGATTAAAGAAGAAAGAGATCTTTGTAGAATGTTCAGTTTTGTTCAAGTTCAAGGAAGGCGAAGATTTT
>CAZKGS010000015.1:2801-21170 GCA_964552105.1 uncultured Syntrophaceae bacterium | reverse complement strand
GAATATCAACATCTTCATGACACATGTGCGCGATATTGTTTAAATGTTGGCTCTGTAGACGGCTTTTTAATTCTTAAACAGGAGAACTCTACTTCCTATACTTTATATGCTTCGCACGGTGGTGAAGAGAAGCCTCTCGTTACTGCGCCCACGCAGGACATATGTAAGAGCATCATTCGCAACATTATGAATGAGCATGTTTCTATACCACCCCATAATATAACTGATATCAATGAACTCATCCCAAAGCAACACGTTAGATCTTGTGAAATAATTCTAACTGACATGTTCCAAACCTTAATAGATCTTGGATATGAAGATCTTGTAGACGAATTTGGTTCGGCACAGAAAAAACCGATAAGTTTAAATAATGTGAGTAAAAATATCAATGTTGGTGATGAACATGGCTTGCAAGCCGAAGAGACCCAAACCGAAAAAGTAGAATTGTTCTATGAGGAGAGATTGGAGTCTCCTCAAGAGGATTGAATGGATCCGCAATTCTGTCCAATTTGCACGTCTGGAGCAATGGGCATCGAAATGATGGAGAAAGTGCGACTAAATCAAGCCACCATTCAGGATTTAGCCAACTATTATAATATGTCTCTTGCGGATGTCGCTGAACACTACGCATCCCACAGTGCTGAAGTCGCCCTTGCTTGTTTTAACGAAAGAAGAATTGCGTTAATTGACAGCCCCGAAAAACTCGTCGACAAACTCTATAGCATGATTGCCTACATGGAAGAGTTAACCGAGCACTATTCTCACGATGAAGATCTCAAATATGAGCGGTCCACTGTTGAAACAATTCTCAAGATTTTCCAGCGCCTTGAATCGGTAATTATGAAAAGCGCCGAATTACAGGGCTTCATTAAGACACCAACTAACACCACCAATATAGCCGTCATAGAATCCAACGTTAGTGAAAAAGTGGACAATATATTGGGCATAATAAGAGATTCTGATATATGTGTTGATTGTAAACTTAAGATACTCGATGAATTAGACGTCAAGGGACTGTTGTAATGTCGGGTGAGTTTCAGTTAAAAAGTGGCGAAACCCTCCAGGGCAAGGATAAAGTAGAATTCTTAAAAGAAGTTATTAAGATCCGACAAGATCCAGTTTACTTCTTTTCTAATATAATTTATATCGATCTATTCCCGAAACAAGAAGAGATTATCAGAACATTTTATCAAAATAAATATAACGCAAGTTTACTTGATTATAAGAAACTAGTGTGGTCTAGCGGTCAAAGATGTTCGTGCCCTGAATCGTTAATTGCAACTCAAAATGGACTTAAAACTATAAAAGAATTATTTGAAGAACACTCTAGTTCAACAAAAAAGGACCAGTTATCCAAACATAGCATAGAGGTCTTTAATGGAGAAAAATTTACTCCGATATCAGAAGTAATATACGCAGGCAAAAAACCAGTTTTTAAACTAACTACTGAATATGGTTTTATATCTGAATGTAGTGAAGATCATAAATTTAGAATATTTGATGGAGAAGAATATCATTGGAAACCACTTAAAGAAATACACAAAGGAGAATTTATAGTAGTTCATCGAGGAACTACAATCACGGGCACAACCAAATTTACAAGTGAAGAAAAATTAAAAATAAAAGAGTATACTAGTGAGAGCAAAAAGGATTACGTTCTTCCACTAGAATTAACCACGGATTTATCTACTACAATTGGAATGTTAATAGCAGACGGATCTATGAGTAATAAAGGACAAATGCAATTTACTAAATCAGAAGTCGATTTAATAGAATATGTAGAAAATACCTTATTTAGAAACTTCAGATTAGTTTCGCTTATACATATACATAATAAGAGCGACATAACTAAAGTTCTTAATGCGAATTCTGTATATGTTAGAAATTTTCTTTACGCATTGGGTTTCAAATATTGGACATCCCACACAAAGGAAATACCGCATTGTATACTTCGGGGAACTCCAGAAATAAAGAAAGCATTCCTATCAGGATATTTCTCCTGTGATGGTAATGCTCAAGTTTCCAAATCAAATAATGAAAGAAAAGGAAGAGTGACAGTAACTACGGTTTCGAAGAAATTAGCATATCAAATTCAAAATCTTCTGTTAGAATTAGGCGTCTTAGCATCGATATCTATTGGTAAATCTGTTGAATTCAATTCACGAGTTAAGCGAGAAAATGATGCATATACCATAAACGTCTTTGGTGAAGAGATAATAAACTTCTATAACACAATTCATTTCATATCAAATCGCAAACAGAAAAAATTACAAGAAGCCTTCGATCACCAAAAATTGATGAATTCTCGTGGGAGAAGAGTTCCATTATCAAAACATTTAGCAAAAACATACTACATTTATAACCCAGGAATAGAAGGTCCGTGGCGCGGCAGGGGAGGAACATATAGCATAGATAATCAATGGGACTATTATAAAGGTGGATCTACTGTTATAGATGAATTGGCTGATCCAAACATTCTTTTCCTCAAAGTAAAATCCATAGAAGATCTTCACAAATCAGAGGACATGTATGATCTTCATGTTCCAGATGGAAACTGTTACTTATCTAATGGCATTCTAGTCCACAACAGCGGAAAATCGTGGGTTGGTGCTGGGTTATTAATGTATGAATTTCACGAACTCCTGTCCTATAGCAACCCGCATGCACATTATAAAGTAGGTCTCAACAACCGTGGAATGCCAGCAAAAAATATAGGAGTAACTTGTGTATCGACCAGTACTGCTCAAGCAAATGATAATATATGGGGAATGGCAGTAGGATATTATTTAGATAGTGAATATTTTCAACAATGGTTCAGCGACAGTGTTAAATTTAATCGTTCTGATCAACGACTTGACTGCCTCGATAAACGTCTTTATTGTCGTGTTGCTGCTCCAAAGATAGACACTGCAGCAGGGTATGAAAATAAGTGCGTGGTATATGATGAATTCGATCTTATGCAATTTGGGGCTACATCATCTAAAACTGATACAAAGGGTTCTAAAATAGCAGCGCACAACGTTTATTCAAAAATTAACAATAGTACTCAAACGTTTGGTTCAAAAGGAAAGATAGTAGTAGTTAGTTCTTTACAACGCAACGATGGTATGATGCGAACAGTGCAACGAAATGCATCAACTGAACCAGAAACTTATGCTATAGAAACTAAAACTTGGGAAGTAAATACCAACCCTGAATTATCAGAGGCTGTGCTATTCGAACGGTATAAAAACAATTTATCAGAATTCTATCGAGACTTTTGTAATATGCCAGAAGTTGGGGGAAATTCATTTTTCCCCGAAGGAGTCCGCCTAAATAGAGACATAGTAAACAACCTCCTATCATTCGACCCTCTTCCAGAAGGTTATGATTACCCACACGTCATGGCTATAGATCCAGCAGCAACTAATGATTCGTTTGGTGTGGCATGCGGATTTATGACAGACAATACCATCTTTATAGATGGGGCACGTAAATTTTATAAGCCCCTATCAAAAGACTCCTATATAAAACCCTCTGACATCCGCAACTTTATAAACGAGCAAATACCGCGTCTCAATGTATACGCCTTTATCGCCGATACCAAACAATATCCAACGATCCTCGAAGACGTGCGGGACAAATGGGGATTAGATCCTATACAAAGTTTTGCCGATGGTAAATCCTACAATACGTGGCGCGAACTGCAAAACCCTAATCCACTCACTCCTCCCCGATACAGATTAGAGATAACTTACGACTCAGATTTAGAAGAAGAATGTAATAATCTCATTAAAGTATTCCGTGGAGCAAAAGAAACACCCAACGTGGATCACCCATATCGTGGATCAAAAGATACCGCCGATGCTGTATGTAATTGCATATGGTATTTTGCAGAAAATCCAGACGATGAACCTTACATCCCCTACAGCAGCATATTCACTATATAAAATCAACCGAAGCATTAAAATACTGTTACACGACAAGTATATATAGATGAAAATTACCACTATTTATACTGATCAATCATTTGTTGAAACAGATCACGATGGGTGCAATTCGTGTAATGCAGCACGTGAAGTTAAACGCATTTTATCCGACCCAAATGTTAAATCAATAACTATTGAGGTGCAATGATGACGCGAAAAAAGTCGAAACATAATTTTTCATATAATTATCCGCACACAAATCCACAATATCCCGGTGCATTAGGCACAATTCAGGAGAATCAAACAAATACTGCAGCCCTTGTAAGTTACATTAACGCAATAAACAAATTTCATACGTGGACACGCGATCAAACTTATGAAAACCTCTATATAAACGAGGCTCCAATCGCTTCTGCTGTTGATTCGTATGCCGTTATGGTATCAGAAGCCTACAATTACATAGATGCGAAATACGTCAATAAATCCCAATCCTTTCTAAAGAAAATCAAGGAAAAACTTCTACTTGGCGACAAGTCCCTCACGGATCAAATGACATTTGAGGCCAATGAAATTGCTAATGATATGAATATTGAGGAAGTCTATGAATCGTATGCGGCAATAGCCATGATGAACGGTAACGCATTCATTGAAAAGAAAAAAAATCTTTCGCTGTCTGTGATACCTAATGCGCGCGTTACTATACTTGACAAACGCAGTCGACTTAACCAGGCATCAGTTGATATCAATGATCTTATCACAGAGGCAAACTTTCTAGTTATAGATGAGGGTCTTTCAACAGAGCGCATTTTAAATAAAGATCAGTTCTTTATCATAAAGTTTCGTGAAACTCCCCTTCTGGTCGAAGATGCGAAAGGTCGCTATACATTTGGTATTTATTCTATATCACCTCTTCGGCGGGCAATTGTGCCGGTCTGGTATAAAAACACGGCCATAGCAAACGACGCTCTGTGGCGTAACAAGGCCGTTCCCCGTGAACATCATCAGTTATCAGCAGACGCATTTTCCGACAAATTTTATCAGGGAACTCCTACGGCTCGTATAGCAGCGGCCCAATCAGCGGCACTCAATGCTCTATCTGACTACAAAACGGCCATGTCGTCGCAGGCCCCCGACCAAATGTACATAACCCTTGATAATGTGACCATTGACGTGGTAGAACCCACATCTACCAGTTATATGCGGGCCAATGAACTGATTGAGCAAATGAACCAGGAAACCTACTCTGCAATGAATCTGCCCCAATCTGTTGTCAAAGGAGTTAGTGGTTCTAATTACGCATCAGAACTCATCATCTCTTCATATACGTCAACCAAAGTAAAGCAGATGGCAAAGAAGATCTCCAACGTTTTATTAGTCGTCATAAAAGAGCGTCTTCTTGTAATAAATGGTAAATTTCCCGTTGATCAACTTGACATAAAAATTTCGTTCACCCTTGCAAACAGCCGCCTTGAACAGTTCAAAATCGCTCAAGTCATGGCTTCCATGGGCACATATTACGCTAATGAAATTCGTGAAGTCACCGATCACGAGCCCCTTCCTGACGAACTAAATGCTCTTGTAGACACGGGAAACAGCATAACTCCCACTACAACGGACGCGCTTGGAAAACTTGGCGAAGAACCAACTCAACCTGTTGCTCCTGTTGCAATTAACAATGGTGGGCAGGCAATTTCATCAGACGGTTCGGTAAATTACCCAACTACATCACACTCCGCCGCAACCCAACCAACCGACTCCGGTGATGCCATTTATAAAACTTCCACTACCATCAATAACTAACCAACTATATCAATTTTTCCACCACTTTTATACTATTTTATACACTCCCTTTAAATAGCGGTAATAATATATGACAAGATTATGTCTAACGTTCCAAGTGGAACCTCGTTTGAAGGAGATGACACTTGCTCATTTGAGGATACCCTTTTGCAATCTGGGGATAGCACTGATAGCAGGGGGCAGAAGATAACTTTATCCTCGGATGACGTTCGACGAGCGTATGCTGACATAATGAAACGTGAGAACCATTCAATTCCGTATTATGCTATCCATGATGGGGAAGAGGTGGCACGTATTCTCAAGTATAAACTTGTTGAAGATCAAGATAAGGTGAAAATTCTCTCAAAAGGAGTTGTTCACAATCCGAAAACTTATTATGATAGATTTAGCCGTGGCTTTATTCATACTTCTCCAGAATTAACAATTCATTCAGATGACACCACTAATAAAATAGTTATGGTAGAAATTGATGGAGCGGCGATGTCAAAAACGCCTGGTATGAATCCAGAAATGGTTATAACTAGACATATGAATTTTTCACTTGATAAAGAAGAGGTGGATATCACGCCGACAGAAGAAACATTTGACTGGAAAGTCCCATTGACAAACCTTGAATCGAAAGTTGACAATATCACGGCTGCTATCAAAGATATGGCAACTCCGAAAGACGTCAAGGTGGAAGAGAAAATGACAGAAGAATCAAAACTTGACATGACTACGCTCTCTGAACTCATAAAAGAGACAATTAAAGCCGAAATGGCACAGGCCTCTCCTGCTCCAACTGCTCCGATCACTGTTGATCCAGTAGCAGAAGTTAAAGAAGAGCCTATTCTCGATGAAAAGACGATGGAAGCAATGACGCCAGAACTTTTAAAGGAGTACACTGCAATGGCCGCAGAACGCGAAGCCCTTAAACAGCAGGTAAAAACTTACGAAGATGAAAAAGAACGGCAGGCAAAGGCTGCTTATGCCGATATCCTACAGAAATGTAAAGATCTTGGTATAGAAAAGCCAGAGAACTTCGTTGCTACCGGCAATCTTAACACCGAGCAAAAAACTGCCATGCTCTCTGCATTTGCAGCTGAATTCGTCAAAAAGACGGCGCTTAACACGCCCCAAACCGAGTCTATTTCGAATCAGGCAGCAGATGGAGAAACTGGCATATCAATTGACACCGCTATGAGAAACTTAAGAGTTAGTGGTAAAGCTTTCAGAGAAGAGGCAATGGAAACGGGACTATTCGATAAAGCGACCGGCAAATGGATCGGCGATAATCCCAGTTACGCATAAATAATGAGGTAATAAAATGCCATATATGGATTTACCGGAACAAGAATATGATTCAACAAACTATATTGTTACCGGAACCCGAACCGTAAGGGGAGGGCCTATTTATGTGCCCAGTTTAAATAACAGGGCTTACAAGACACCATACCAGATGGAATATCGCGGTATGCTTGTCCAGTTTGCCACAATTGGTGCACTAACAGTATTAGACTCTGCAGGAAGTGCAGTTACGATCAACCCGAATACACTCGTAGTGAGACCTTGTACCGATGGTGCGAGACCTATGGGTTGGGTATACACAGGAACTTTAAAGTATTCCAACATCACGCCATTATCTGGTGGAACGAACGTTTACTTACCGCTCACTGCTGAACTTGACAGTGGAACTACCCCGGCATACGCCACCTACTACAACAAGTGGACAACCACAACAGTAGCCGCTCTCCAGGATCAGGATATCGTAGGAATGCCAGTAGCCGCAACAGCAGTCATCGAAGTTGGTGACGAAGTTGCATGTGGTGACGACGCTGGAAATGTTTGTAAAGCACAGTCCACTGATATCGTAATAGGAACTGCAGAAGAAAAAGTTAACAATTCAACTGGAGCCGCAGCGGCGGTATACTGCAAGGTTAGGGTATGCCATCCATACGCATCAGCATGAGGTGAAAAAATATGACAGATCATTATAATATGGGATCGTATAACGCTTCTGATAACGGTTCTTACATAAGCCCTGAAGATCTTCTCATCTCACGTATGGTAAACCGGCGAGCCGCATACCGTATGCAGATGACCGAAGCAGTTAATCTAATAACTTCCCAGAAGATATCAGAGAAACTTATCTTCCCGAAACACTCCAGTAAATATATCCTCCCGATGATGAACAAAGAGGGTGGTGGAGTAGAAACACAGACAATAGAATACTTTTCTGCAGAGCATCAGTTATCCAAGTGGTCTAACGGTGTAGAAGCAACATTTGAGGCATCCCTTACTATGGATCGTGACCGCCAGATTATGCAGGCGGTGCGCGCGTGTGGTGATGGATTCTCACGATTCAAAGACGTGGAAATTTTAAGTTCCCTTATTGGCGGAGCAGGTATTTCAAACGATGCTGCTGCCGCATGGGACAGTTCATCTGCTGACATTCCAGGTGATCTTGGTGGCCTTATCACCAGTGTCCTCCAGCAGGACGACTGTGATATTACTACTGCCGACATTAATGGAATGCTCCTTTACTACCCAGCGTCACTTATGCCCGTCTTTAATGACCCGGTAAAAGTAATGACCAGTACTGCTACTAGCATGGGTGTTACCAAACTCCAGACGGAAACCGACGGAATGTGGGCACAGAGTGCATATGGGTTCAAATTACGCCCGATGAAAGACCTTAACTACGTGGGTAAAGCCATTGCAGTTATTCCATCTTATGAAACCGCCGACCACATTACGCTCCAGTCTCCTACCATTCCTGAAGTTGCGCACATTGTAGATCAGGAGCACCAGGTAGAAAAGTGGGTAAACCACCGTTACTTTGGGACATTTATCTACCCGTCCAGTGAAGACTCGGCTGGCAAATCATACAACATTATGCTCATCAATGATGTATGTGACGTCTTACCATACCCGGCAATCGCAACAATTACCTAATCATGACCATCAATCTATCCCATTTAATTTTTCGCGTGACGCGCAAACTTAATGATATTGGTATAGAACACTATGATCCAAAACTAACCTTCGAAGATCTAACCGAGTCTTACAACTTTATAATCCAACTTTGTGACTATAACGGTGTAACTCTCACAGATCTTCGCGAGGAAAGTGTAAAGCAATGCCTTGTAAACCTAGCCGTCTACTATGGCTACCGCACTTACACCCGACTGGCCGAACGAAATTTAGGAACAATGCCAGAGTCATCTTCACTTCAAGTAGCATACGATTTGAATACAGCCAAAACATGCCTTGAATACTTATTTGGGACAAAATTAAACGATGATTTATCTCCACAAGATTTGTCCGATCCCCGTAACCCAATTGGTGTGACTCTCGGACCCTCTGTCTTAACAGACTCCGACTCCTGATAACGAGGGGCTAACATGGCGTTCATCCCTTCATTATCAAATCCGTCAACCAAACGCACATTTTTTCTCATGGTCAATCCGAACCTTTTACCCTTCACCATGAACAAAACGTCAGCCGGCAATTTAAAATCCGTTTCAGTTGGACAATACTACGTCCCACTTGGGCGCCGTTTTGGTACTGGTACTTATAAACAAACTACCCCTGAAAAAATTGAAAAAGCCAGACGTGTCCAACAAGCCGCACTAGCAGCAGTTGTCACCGATATGGACACGCAAGTTAAGCACATTATAAAAATGCATACTGCGCATCTCCTTCGTTACTGGCTTTCGCATGTAGATCAATACTTCAACCGTTCATCTCATGCGCGTTATTACCCCTCAAAAATCAGAGGTTATCGACGCACTAAACGTGTTCCATTATCTGATTTAAACAGGAAACGACCGCCTCATAAGATGTCTTCTAAGTCATTCCAGTTGCGACATGCCCTGCGAGTCACTTCACTGACGGCATTTGGATCTCGTATGTTTGTCTTCCCTTGTTTCTCCAGATCAAAAGGCCACGGTTCATCAGACTACGTTTCCGTTTTAATTCTAGGTGCCGCACCTAAATTTGGAAACCATTATGTTCCCACCCTCAATCGGCGTATGAAAGGCGGTGTATGGGGTGGTATAAGTGCAATCTACTGGCGTATATGGTACAACCAATTCAATAGAGAAGTTCAAAAAACCGAAGATCGGATGAATATTGAAATAAAAAGGTATATGAACGACATTATGCGTTCAAAAAATAACAAAGTTCTATTTAACCCAGCCGTCATTAGTTCTTCGGCAAAGAAGAAAGAATTCAAGGTTTATACAGCGGTTAGGAAACGTCGAAATAATGCCGAGGATGAGTATTCTGACGTATTCAAGGACGATAGTGAATATTCCCAGACATTCAAAGAGCCAGTTGATACCAAAGTAACCCCAACATGGGAAGATTTAATGGCAACACAAAAGAAAAAGCGCAGTAGAGGAGGCCGTTAATGGTAAGACAGCGAACTACAAGGCGCGATGATGTAAAAAAAGCCGTAGAGGATGCAATGCAGCAACTCGGTTACAATGTTACCGACGTGATGCCTTCCTCCCTGGAAGGAAAATCAGATGGTAAAGCCTGTTCAGTTACCTATGGAGATTTCAATTCAGACCCACAGACAACACAAACCTATCTAAATGAAATACCAATCGAGATCGAATTTAACATTCAAAATGATAATGAAGTTCCCTTCGAAATTATGCGCGTTCAGGCCTTCGTAACGTGGTATGTTAAAGCCGATCATTGTGCCGCATGTCGGTCATTCTATTTTACTTACATCGCCGCACACAAACTGCACGACGCACACCATGTCACTATGACAGGAACGTGGCGCGTAGAACTAAATTGGATGTTAAACAACATGGATTGGTGCCCAGAAGGAGATATTACCCAAGAAGACATAAATAATGCACTCGCCTCTGCAAAAACAGCATGGTGCGAAGCATGCTAGGCAACACGCCCACTTTATATAGTGGTAACAAACACAGTTAAATACCAGGAGCATAATTATGACAGTACAATATTCAGAAGTGGCAATTGCTACAGATCCAGAGGCGTATAACCACGACCTCATAACGCTCTGTGCAATTTCCGCCGAATATAATTCTGCAGCAGATAGAATTATATATAACACTACAAAATCAACAGGTGGTGACGTAACTCTTGCTCATGCATCAGGATCACCATTTAGAACCCTGCGTGTATCGTCAAACACAGATACAGTTTCCCGTAGTGTGCTTACAGAAGAGGCATTCGATTTACCATCATATACAGCAGTATACGGTGGAGCATTTAAACCCAGTGGATCCATTGAAGGGCTCATGCGGTTCTGGGATTTTGGTGGTCAGTTCCAAGACACATATGGTTCCTATTACTATTCACCGTTCCTTATGGGCATCATGGGCTACCAGACCCCAGCGGTCATATCCAGTGCAGACGTCGACTCAGTAGGATGTCCAACTGCAGGAGACGCAATTGCAGGTCTTCGTTATGAATTATCAACCCTTCCTGCACCGGTGGCCGTCAAGGTAACTGATGTTTCCGCTCGACACAACGATGGGACCCGTGGTTCTTCAGTAGTCTACCGTGGAGTAGGCATATCTAACACCGAGATCACACTTGCCGCACAGGACTTTGTTAAGTTCACAGCCGGATTCTCTGGTCGTGCAGCAGAATCGTATCAGGTAGCATATTCATCTTCAACAGACGTCACTGACGAACCAGCAGTTTTCACGAACGCCGAACTTCGATTCACTCCAGACGGCGGATCAGCATCAACATTGCTTTGTAAAAACTTCACCATCAGTATGTCCCGAACAATTGATGAAGACAACACTATCCTAATCGGGTCCGAATTTAAGATTGACCTAGTCTACAGCGGAGTTGTTGAACTTCGTGGAACAATTGACCTTGATCCAAACGAATGGGAACGGCTCTTCACAGTCATTGCCGGCACTTCCGATATGACCAAGATCACCCTTGATGAAGGTAATGTAAACTTCACTGGAAACACGTGTGACGGTACTGTTCTCACCAACGAGATTCCAGCAGGCCGTCTTGAAATCATTCTCCATAAACCTGACGGAACCCGCCCAGTCGCCTACTTCAACATAGGCACGGCAAAACTCACTGATATGACCCGATCAAAGCGCGGTCAGGAACAGTTTACTAAATCTATCTCATACATCGCACAGGTAGGATCAGTCACAACTGATAAATTCTACATTGATGTCTTCGAACCGGCTGCATAGGGAAGAACCAAGGTTCTCCCCTTTGCGAACCCCATTCCGTTTTGACACTCCCTATTATCCTAGTGATGGAAACCACCACTATTTCCAATAATTTCCACTAACTTTATATAGGGACAACTTTCAAACCTCATACATGGCACGAGGAGTAAAAGTTGATGACAATATAATGCCGGCACTTTCTGCAAATTTCCAGGTAAATAGAAATACAATAGCAGAAGATGCATTCGGTATTGCTACGCAAGCATCGATCAATGGTGGATCATACACTATATCAGGATCAATTGGAGCAGCATATAGACCAACCGAGTTACTACCACTTATAAATCTTGTTCTTGGTGGCAGTGATGGTAAAATGAAAATGGACGGTACCTTTTCGACAACGACCGTTTATATTGAAGATGATTATGATAACGTAACCACAATTGAAACTGCAATTATAAATTCATTAGAATTTGCACTGGCTACCGAGGATTTTGCCAGAATAACATTTAACTATACAGGAACCAGTTATGCATCAGGTGGATCTGCAATTACCAGTGCCGATTACACGGATGATCTCGCTATATTTTATAATGCGCTGTTGACAGTTGCCAGTGTCAGTGTGTATGCAAAATCACTAACACTGCGCATTGAACGACCACTTACACCAGATTACATAATTGGTTCTGAATACGCCGTAAATTTAAACCAAAGTGGTAATATAACAGTTAGTGGATCACTTGGTTTAGCAGCGAGTGAATATACTCTTTTAGCAGCCGCTTTAACAACTGGCGACGAAGGAGAATCGCAACCAAGAAGTGCAAATAAAAACGAACTAACTGGAGGGACGCTATTAATTAACCTGATGCACCCTAATGGTACAACAGCATACCAAACTATTACGATCAAGAATTTAAAAATTACAACCGGATCAATGTCTGCAGAAGGTCGCCAAGTAGCAACCAAAAACGTCGACTTCGTAGCAGCAATAGCATCAACCGGTGACGTTGAATTTGGTCCAATAACATAATATCTCCAATATTTCGATCACCATCCTAACAATCTATTTTCCACTAACTTTAAATAAGGACAACTTTCAAACCTCATACATGGCACGAGGAGCACAAATAGGTACTACAGCAATGCCGGCACTTTCTGCAAATTTCCAGGTAAATAGAAATACAATAGCAGAAGATGCATTCGGTATTGCTACGCAAGCATCGATCAATGGTGGATCATTTTCAGTAACTGGTTCTATAGCAGCAGCATATAGGCCAGCAGCACTAGCACCAATAGTAAATTTAGTATTAGGTGACGACACCGGAACGATAAATCTTTCTGGTAGTTTTACTACCACAACTATATCTATAGCAGACGACTATGGAAACACAACTACTTTTGCAGCAGGGTGCGTAGTGAATTCATTAGAACTTTCAATGCAAAGCGATGATTATGCGCGCATAACATTTAACTTCATAGGAACATCAAAAAAAGCAATATCTGATGCCATAGGGTCATCTTCATTATATTATACTGAAGAACTAGCAATATTCTATAATGCAATGATCACACTTGATCCCGGAACTGGAGCAGATCCTGTTTATGCAAAATCAATAACCTTACGAATAGAACGACCGACGGCCCCCGATAATATCCTTGGTTCTGAATATGCTACTACCGTCAATCAAAGTGGGAATCTTACTGTTAGTGGTAATATAGGGCTGGCAGCGAATGAATATGATCAACTGACAAATGCATTAAATACCGATGATGATGCATCTGATCAACCAGCATCCGATAATAAAAACTTATTGAGCGGCGGTATATTAAAAATAGATTTACATCGCCCGGATGGTTCAGATTATCAAGAAATAACAGTAGATAATATTAAAATAACTACCGGATCTCAATCTGGAGAATCTAGACAGGCTATGACAAAATCTGTAGACTTTGTGGCAGAAATAAACAATTCATACAATGTGGTATTTGGTGCAGTTAGCCCACGGACATGACCGATAACTTAATATAACATTATTTTCAAATATATAAAACATATGACCACTAGCGAAAAGTCAGCACCGACAAAGGGTGGAAGCCCTACTGGTGACAAGCGCGCAGAATTTATTGACGCCATTTTAGAAATACTCAAGAAAGACAACAATACCGCAAAGATCAAAGAAATCAAAGATCTCCAATTAAAACGAGTCTATATTGGTGCATTTGATATTAAAGACGACCGATATTTCATCATGAAGAAACCAATGGGTCAGGAACTTGCTGACGCACACCTTGACATCCTCCTCGACATGCAGGGAGCCGACCCCGTAACCGAAACTGATAACCAGGGCAACAAAGTGCAGCACATCTCGCCCGCCGCAACAGCCGCCCGCAAAAAGGCCATGAAAACGTGGTTCAAAGAAATACTTCCCAAAATGCTCATATATCCCGACATCGACGACCTTATGTACTCCGAACAGATGATAATGTTTAATGTCGTATTGAGCGAAATGGAAGGTGGTTCTGCCTTTCAACTCCTTCAATAAGGGCGAATGGTCATGGGATCAGGAGAAATTTATAGAGCACCATAAACAAAAAGACCTCGAACACGGCATCATGGCCTTCGTATATGGGATGACTCCTGACCAACTTTTTGAAAAAGAAGACTGGATGAAAAACTACGCCTATAACAAGCGTGTCGCCCTCACATTTTGGGAACATTACCGACGCGGTATGCGCTGAACCACCACCTTTATATAAGGGTGACACCCCCCTTATTCCATGGAAATAGATTTGGTAATACTCATCCCCTACTTTGTTATATGTTGCATATTATGTTACTTTGTTTATGCCGTTTTTCACTACGTTAGTAAAATATCAGCCAACTTCGAAATCATCAGCGACTGTTTCACCGAAATAAACAAACACATAAAACGAATAGAACTAACGCAGCGCGAACAGGACATCTGTATAGAAAAATTAGAAACAGTGGCGGCCCGCATATGGAAGTAAGCATTGAAATAATAATTCTCCTCGCCAGCACTCTATCAATAATTTTAGGCGGTTTCGTCGCATTATATCTAAAAATGAGCGAAATGGAAGTCGCCACAGCCACCCTCACGGAGCGCATCGGCCATATGCTGGAAGTCATAGCTGAAGACAAAAAATGCGGCGAAGATCGCGAAAAGCGCCTAACAATCGTAGAGCACATCACCGAGCACATCACCGACAAAGTAGAAGAAATCGACGGCGCCGTAAAAAACATCGACAAACGCCTCACATCGGTCGAATTGGAGCACTACAGCGGCATAAACAAGCACTTAAACTGACGTCTCAAAATATCGCCAAAAACGGTCTCAACAAAATGAAAAAGGAAGAAGAAGATCTTCCCTTTTGCATTCTATCTTGGGGCACACAAAGTTCCGTCTTACCAACATATAAAACCTTTGGATCAATCCCATCGATCTTCCAAAAACACGGAATCCTTTATATAGAGTAAACATACACTACCACAACATGTCTGGTGAGGATTATATTAAAAAATTATATCAAGGGGGTATGGACGAAGCAGAAATAGCAGGAATGTTATCTGACAATAATCCAGTCTTTGCTAAAATAGAAGATTCATTACGCACTGTAAATAAAATAGTATCCGGTGTACAGCGCCCGAATCTATCTCCCCAAACAATAAAATCCGTACAACTCGGTGCCTTATCGCAACACACCGATCAATTTCTCGCAAAAATACCAAGGGATCAACGCGAAGCAGCATCTCTCTATGGCTACGCTGAACGTGCCAAAGTTGCGCGCGCTAATATAAACGATGTGCGAGAATTTCTCAAAATAACCAATAAATCATCACTTGAAAATGTCTATCCAAAATGGGACGCATGGACAGAAGCATCCAATCGCGCCGGTTACAAAGGATCACCCATCCCACCATCAGGTCTCCGTTACCACACAACCCAGCAACTCCGTTTAAACCGCCTCAACAATCCCAAACCCACCTTTGCTCGTGGAGGTAAACTTGACTATAATATAACTCATGTTGCACCATACAAAAAATCACAACAATCACTATCTACATTAGCCGATCTAACTGACTCAAATTACTACAAATTAAATTTAAATTCTCCTGCTGATAGTTTTATAGATGCCTCTATAACACATGCAAATAAACGTGGCTATGGTGGATTATTTGCACATAAAGATAATAACTTGATGGGTTCCAGTACATACAAAGTTTCTGACAAGAGTATCTGGGCATCATCACTTGGAGTTCGTGATGAATATCAAGGTATGGGTGTGGGAACCGCACTAGTAAATAGATTAAAAACATACTCTAAACAATCTAACCTTCCAATAAGTTTTCTGGCCGCCAAAAATTCAGAGCAGTTTCACTTAAAAACAGGTGCCAGTAAAATGGGTAGTTGGTGGACATATCCTAAATTTGCCCGTGGGGGACCAATAGACCCTTTACTTAAAAATATTCATCAGACTCGAAATATTGCAAGTGCACAAACAACGCTTGTGCGGAATGCCATAAATAAAGCGATACGAGGTCAGGGTCTCGATGCGCATTTTCCAAGCACAATTGCCAATAAATACATTAAAAGTGTTTCTTCATCCCATTCGCCGTACATGAACGCTGGGCCAGCACGTTCTTTGGAAGAACTTTCATTTGGGCAGATGAGCAGATCTAGTATGCGAAATATCGTTGGAAAATATAGTAAATTAACTGCTCCTAGTGATATTAACGCATACATCAAGCAAATAAAATCAACTGGTAGATTAAGTAACATTCCAAGAACCGTGGCAAATTATGCAAAGATGCTTGGGCCAAATCTTCACACATACAGTAATGAACGCTATGGTGATGTTGGTTTTGTAGACAAAGCATCGGCGCTGTTTAAAACGATCAAGGGTGTGCAACCATCCGAATTACAAACCGAAGCAATACGTCAATCTGGTTACGTTGGTAGACAGGAAATGTATCAGCATGGTATAAAAATGCATGCCCAAGCAGAACTCCCCGCATTTAATGTTGCTAATTCATTTAAAAATATCAATATGCAGCCATTCAATCCCTCTAATATAACTGACTTTATGCAAAATATACCACAGGGAAAGATCACCAATACACAACTTGCAATGCAAAAATTCGGAGATATAGGCAAAGAATTACAGCACATGGACACTCTAAAATCATTGGAACGTCAATCCAAATCAGTATCTCAACTTCAAATGCCTTCCCTCAACTTTATACCTCAACGTGAATCCAGACCCATGCCTCTCTTGGAACGCCTTGGCTACTTCGCTCGTCGAAACAAGTCTGGTATATTTAATACAGCAGTTGCTAGCGGTGCCCTTGGATTCGGTTTAACAATGGCTCCCAGCCTCGGTAGAATGGCGGGCACTTTACTGGCTAGTGGGCTCGGCTTTGCTAAAGGTGGATCTACAGATCTTGACTCAATAATAAATCTCTCCAAATTAACCTCACCGAAACAATTTAAACACCAGTCATCAGTGGCAAACATTTCTGGCAATATGTTTGACTTCATTGACGAACACACCAAGAAAATGACCGGTATCAATAAAAATGATCTGGTTGCAGCAGGTTATCTTCACGATCTCGGTAAAACTAACAAAAATGCACCCTACCACAATAAAGTAGCGTCCAACCAAATCCTATCTAACAAAAATCTATTTAACTCATCTATAGATCCATTGACCGTATCAAATCTGGCCAGATATCACAACCAATCTACCCTTCCAAAGAACCTCCGTGGATCAAACGTAGAAACTCTCTTACCACTAATAAAAATCGCAGACACTGTCTCAAAGGCAAAGAACCCTCCATCACAACCACTTTACCTCTCAACTTCGGGCAAATTCAAGATAGATAAAATAAAAGGCCTGACCAAAGCCAAACAAAATAAACTTCAATCAGCCCTTAAACGCCTAAATAAGTTTGCCAAAGGTGGTCAAATTGGCGGATCTACAACTATTCCCATGCTAGACTACCTAACTGAATTCAATCAACAGAAAAACCTTAAACAATACCAAGACGATCCAAGTGCATTACATGATGAGATCACCTCTAAATACATTATAGAAGCCCTGTCATCTAACAAGATAGACAAACTATCATCACTATTTAACTTCAAACAAGATCCCTTGGCAGCCTTCACTTCACTGGGCCGTTCATTAAAAATCCAACCCGAACAGCACTATTCCAATCTAAACTTTATCCCACAACGCCCGGCCTACAAACACGCCGGGCAACTCGATGACATACTAGACCCGTCCTTTTCCCGTAGTTTGTACAACCTCAAGAATGTCGCTGAAACCACAGCCATGGATGCTGCATCTTCCAACACAATCAACCAACTATCCAACCGATTCAAAAAGCCAGTAAAATCACTAGGCATAAACTACGGTAAATTCGGCATGGAGTTTTACCGAAAGCCTGCCAGTTTCTGGAACGATCC
>CAZKGS010000015.1:0-2701 GCA_964552105.1 uncultured Syntrophaceae bacterium | reverse complement strand
GGTTTAATTCGTGGACCGGGTACAGGTACCTCCGATTCTATACCAACAAATCTCCCACCTGGATACGTTATTCCAAAATCCACAGTCAATGCAATGGGTTCTGGCTTCTTTGGTGGAGGTCAGTCATTCAAACCCGATGGATCTGGTATACCTGCGCGTGTAAGTAATGGTGAATACTTCCTACCACAATCCTCTGTAAAGGCAGCAGGGGGCACTGGATTCTTTGATCGTATGCTATCCTATACCCGTGACTCTGTGCTGTCACCACATGAATCCAGCAGGCTCTTCAATCGGCGATTTGCTGGTGGTGGAAAAACAACTGCACCCGACGTATCTGAATTCACAAACTTTGACACTTCAAAATTTGCTGAACCAAATTTCGATGCTCCCATCGGTTCATCAGTTAACCCAGATGTCATAACAAAATTCACCACTCGTGTTACTCATGAAGGTGTTGGTAGATCCGAATCTGAAATTAAAAGTGATGTATTATCCTCTTTATCAGAAAAACTTGGACGAACTGCAGAAGAATTGGATAAATTTGTATCAATATCAGTAAAACGAGATACGAGTTATGCCCAGCAGGCTGATAGTTACAGTGGAGGCAAGGATGCTTTTAAAGATGCCACTGGTAAATTAGTTGCGGACACAGTTACTATTGTGGATTCCAACGTTACGATGGATGGACTCACCTCATCTAAATTTGGAGACGAGTTAGGAAAAATGATTGGGGACTCTGTTCAGGAAGCAACTGGAAAATCGGAACAACAAATCATCAATAGAAAAGAGCATCAAGAATCAGCAAAAATACCAAAAGAAAAACAATTAGCGAAACGAACAGCGAGGACAACAGATCTACTCACTAAATCTGGATTGCCAGCAGACGCTACATTAAACGATGTAACACATTTCTTCAAAAGTAAACGTAAATCAGACATCGAACAAAAACAACAAAATGTATTGAACAAATTGGATGGTCGTGTGTTGAACACAAAATTTGCATCATTAGCAGGAGCATTTGATGAAGTGCAACCAGATCAGTTTAAAGAAATTGAAGATGCCATAATCGCTAAAGAAGAGAAAGAAAAGAAATCACCAACTAAAAAACCCGCAATGGACACTTGGGCACATCTAGGCAGAGGTTTTACAAGAAGCAAATCTATGGACGAGGCTAGTTATCAATCAACTTGGATGAGTTCATTACGGGCAATTCCACTTAAAATAAATAATTGGTTATCAACCGCGCCTACTCCATGGGATTTAAAAGCACAACGTAAATCTGCTAAAATGGCACCTGTTGCGTCTGGTAGTGGAGGAGGCGGTGGAGGAGGACCGTCGCCTGAAAACACTGATGGAGAACGCCTAGTTCCCAGGCACCGTGGAGATAAAGCAAAAAGCCAGTGGGGAACCATTGGCTGGACTGCAGCTTCTTTGTCAATGTCATCCATGGGTGTATACTTCTCCATTTTAGGACTGATCACATCTATCCAATCTGCCATCTCAATGCTTACAAATTCAGTAATGGATATGAACAAAACGTTCCAAGCGTCGGGATACCTAAAAGCATTCGGTCAGTCAGCAGGATTTTCTGCTACCCAAATTAAAGATGTTACTAGTTCTTCAAAGGAATTGGTAGACACATGGAAGAAAGTAACAGCGATTCAATCTTACATGCAAACAATGTTTGCAAACCTTGCTGTAAAGATATTTGATAATAAACTGCTAATTGATGCGATAGCAGATGCATTTACCACTCTGTTTGAAAAATTATCAGAAAAAGAAACAATAGATTCGTTTGCAAAACTCTTAACTAATTTAGTTGTAATTATACCAAACATCATTCCGGCACTTCAAACTTTTGCAGATATCCTTGGAAAAATATCAGAGAATAAAGGACTTGTCCAATTGATGTCATATGCCTTTGTTTTCTCGATGATGCTTCAGCCACTCACATCACTCATCTCTGCATTTGGTGCTATGATGTCCGTTCTAACATCAGTTAGTGGATTTTTAATGGCAACTTCAGTAGAAGCCACTCTAACCGGACGCAGTTTCTTTGCAGTAGCAGTTGGAGCAAATACCGCTACAGTTGGTCTTTCCGGAATGAATAAAACCCTATTTGTTACAGGTATGGCTCTCCGTGGCATAGTTGGAATGATAGCACCCCTATTAGCCCTTGAAGTGGCAATTGAAGCATTTAGTGCTCTCAATCCATGGGGTATAGAAAGTCCATGGGGCACTCCAATTTTCTCAACAGTCGGTGGAGCACTTGGGTTCAACAAAGGCGGTGAAGTCAATGGTCCCGGCGACGGCGATGACGACAAAGTTTCAGCAATGTTATCTGACGGGGAATACGTCATCAACGCAAAATCAGCACGCAAAATTGGTCGCACAACCCTCGATAAACTCAACAAACTGGCAACCGGCGGATCCACTAACCCCACTTCCATTCCAACCATGGGTGTCATGCGTAACATGGATGCGGAAAACAAAGCCGCTGATGCCCGTGAATATAATCGTAAAAATCTATCTGTTCAAACTGACATAGACTCCTCAACATCAGACACCAACGAAATGATCAAAGGCGCCTACAGCAGCGGTGCCCACCACGTCATAGTTGACAACTTCAATCAAATTGGTGGTGGATCTAGTAATACAGGTATAAACTTTGCTGGTGAATTTGATCCATTTGATTGGATGA
>CAZKGS010000014.1:0-21596 GCA_964552105.1 uncultured Syntrophaceae bacterium | reverse complement strand
AACAAAATTGAACATTCTGCAAAGGTCTCGTTTCGTGGCTCAGGTATGTTTTTTCGGAGGGGTCTTTATCATCTGCCATAACGCTTATTTATCATAATACATGATATGAGCAAATGAAAATTTGTATGATGTCACGGGAATATATTATACTCGCTCATGCTTCGATAGCCCTCGGTTGTTTTGGAAAGCCATGATAAATTTTTCTACAAAGTGGCTTCCTTGGCAGACTGATTTATGGTAGGAATTCCATGTTGTCTGTAGTTCCGAAGTTAAATACCTTATTGAGGGCATAAAATGATCCTGAATTGCTTGACTCTTGCAAATTTGATCAATAGGTAGACGAAATGAAACAATCCCGAGGAAATCTGGAAAGCTTAAATGAAAAATTGAGTGCCGGGTTGGATGCAAAAAATAACTTATTGAAGCATATTTATGCAATTAGTGCACTCCTTACACGATCCCCTGATCTTGATGAAGTTTTAAATGAGATTGTAGATCGTGTCATGAATGGACTCCATTTTGATCGAGCCATCGTCATGCTCCTTAATAATGACAAAACCAGATTGGAATGTAAATGCATTAAAGGATTTACACCTGAAGGGGAAAAACGTGCGTGGGAAAAACCATTAGTCATCGGTCGGCAAGACTGTTATGAGACAAAGGTTATCAAATATGGGAAACCACAATTCTTCCCGGATACCTTAACCGACCCTCATATCACAGAAATAGATAGAATTATTAACAAATATCAGGAAAGGAAGTCGGTGCTGTATGTTCCACTTGAGCTAAAAGGTGAGGTCATTGGTATTATTGGAGTTGATAGATATCGAACCCGAATGGAGATTACACAGGATGATGTGGAATCACTGGCCATCTTTGCAAATCAAGCCGCAATTGTAATAGAGAACGCCAGACTTTATAGGGCTCTGAGTGATGAAAAGGCGGTGTCGGAAAATATTATTAAATGTTCGGTAAATGGTACAATTGTGAGTGATCTTATGGGCAACATCCTCAATCTTAATCCGAGGGCGGAGGAGATTTTGGAAATCAGCAGGGAAGATGCAAAGAAGTCACTCATCCAGGAGATATTTAGTTTTGATGAAACTGAAAGAAAGAGAATATTCAGGTCGTTGAAAAGAAAAGAAAATGTTGACCATTTTGAAATTCTTTATCATCGCAAGAATGGCAAAAGGTTAATTTTTGATTTGACTGCTTTTCCCCTTATAGATGAAAATCAGAATATATTGGGTGCCGTAACATTAATTACTGATTTAACAGAAAAAAAGAAAATGGATGATTATTTATCGCGGGTTGAAAAATTTGCCGCTCTCGGCCGTATAGCATCAGGTATTGCTCATGAAATCAGAAATCCTCTGGCAGGTATCTATACGACCGTGCAAAATCTTGAAGGTGAATTTGATGAGAATTCTTCCCAAAAAACCGACCTGCAAAACATAATGCAAGAAATCGACAGGATGGAAAAACTCATTAGAGAGATCCTGAATCTGGTGAGGCCATTTCCACTTCAAATTGAAGAAATATATGTTAATAGTTTAATATCCATAGCGGTATCTTTAATAAGCAAAGAAGCAAAACAAAAAGGGATAGTCGTGGAAACCCGATTCAATCCTGGTATCGGTCGTATTGAAGCGGATTCGAATCGCTTACGACAGGTATTTTTGAATCTTATTATCAATGCAATTGAGTCAATAGAGGGGAAGGGAACGATAACGATAAGCACAGAAACGTTAAAAAGTGAGGATGGGAAGGACAAATGGATTATAATTAAGTTTAAAGATAATGGCGTGGGTATTCCACCCGACAATATTAATAAAATATTTGATCCTTTCTTTACCACAAAAAATGTTGGAACCGGTCTGGGATTGGCTGTGTCATATAAAATTGTTCAGGATCATGGTGGAATAATCGAGGTAGAAAGCAAGGAAAACAAAGGGACTACATTTAGCGTCAAGTTGCCGGTCACGTCTTAAGCCTTCATATCTGGAACAAAACTTGCTACATATTTTAAAATTAAACAAAGTTAATACTTGAAGGATACAAATGAAACAAACTATCTTAATAGTTGATGATGAAAAATTACTCTTAAAATCCCTTGAAAAGGCTTTATCAAAAGATGGGTACCGCGTCCTTACAGCAGCAAATGGCAGGGGGGCATTGGATTGTTTTGAGAAGAATTTTCCCGATTTGATTTTGCTTGACGTGAGATTGCCTGATATCGATGGGATGCAGATTCTTAAGAGAATCAAAGAAATGGATAGCAATTCAGCCATTATTGTGATGACCGCTTTCAGCGGGATTAAAGGGGCTGTTGAGGCGATAAGACTGGGTGCCTATGACTATATAGCAAAACCCTTTGACATTGAGGCACTGGAGTTTATTATTGCGCGATGCCTTGAATCTCAAAAGATAGTAGCTGAAGTAAACCAGATACGATCCACGAAAAAAGAAAGGTACAGCTTTGACAGGATCATAACTGATAATCCCAAGATGAAGCAGCTTATCGAGCTAAGCAAGCGGGTAGCAACCAACAATCAATCAACCGTTCTTATCTTGGGAGAAAGCGGTACAGGGAAAGAACTATTTGCCAATGCTATTCATTATAGCGGGCCACGTTCAAATAATCCTATTGTTACGGTCAATTGTGCGGCATTAGCGGAAGGCGTTCTGGAAAGTGAGCTTTTCGGTCATGAAAAGGGGGCCTTTACAGGAGCTGTAAAGCAAAAAAAGGGGATGTTTGAAATGGCAAATGGTGGGACACTTTTTCTTGATGAGATTGGAGAAATTAGCCAGAGAACGCAAGTCAAACTTTTGAGATTTTTGGAAGAAAAAAAATTTCAGCGGGTGGGTGGAACGGAAAATATCGAAGTTGATGTAAGAATTATTACCGCTACTAATAAGAATCTGTTGGAGGAAATCAAGGAAGGCAGATTTAGAGAAGATCTATATTATCGTCTCAACGTAATATGCATTTCAGTTCCCCCCCTTAGGGAAAGAAGGGATGATATCCCCCTGTTAGTAAGTCATTTTATTAATGATTACAATAAAATGCTAAATAAAAATATAAGAAATTATGATGACAAAGCTTTAGCGGTATTGTTAGACTATGATTGGCCGGGTAATATTAGAGAACTACGAAATGTCATCGAGAGAGCTGCTTTATTAAGTAATGGCGAATTGATAACCACGGCTGATATACCACTGGAAATTGTCGGCACACAGGGCAAGCCCAATATGGCCAAAATTAACGCTTTCGATCTGATGCCCCTGGATAATTTTATCAAACTTTATACAGAAAATATCCTTCATAGATACAATAATAATAAAACAAAGACGGCCAGTGCCTTGGGGATAACCAGACAAAGACTAAGAAGAATTTTGAACGCTTTACGAATGGATTAAATTAACTCGCTTGCTGGTTCGTTTTAATCCACTATCGCTATCTTCCTTAAATTCTTGTGTTATCACGATCATGAGGACTGCAAATTCGCTATATCAACTGTGTGATACTGGATTAATTCGTTACATTTTTTTATATTCTTGTCTTTTGTTGAAATAATCTTAACCCTTTCTTAAACACAGTTTCTAATAAAGCAATACAATTACTCAAGCTTGAAGTATCAAGAAGACTATAATCACGGTTATTGAAATATGTTTTCTCGAATTGATAAAACATTTTTAATATCGGTTAGATAAAGTAATAACTTAAGATTAAAAAACCACTTTTTTTCAAACATTTTCCCTCGTGGAAAGCTGGAATAAATCAGCAGACCATTAACTAAGCTCTTTCTAAAAAATATTGGTATAAAGTTTGCTCAACCTTACTGCGGGTATTCAAATATAATGAATTCGCAGGAAGTTGGAAGATTGGGTAATTTTACCTTTACAGCAGCCGATATGATGCAATCGCGAAAAATAAAAAGAAAGGAAGGGAAGAGAAGATGGCAAAGGAGTATGAATATCTTGATGATTACACCGTGGGTGAAAAAATAATATCACCGGCGAGAACAATTACTGAGGCGGACATCACAAATTTTGCTGGTCTCACGGGTGACTGGCATCCTCTGCATACGGATGTGGAATATGCGGCTAAGACCCCTTTTAAAGGCAGAATAACTCACGGAATGCTGACATTAAGCATCGGCATGGCCCTTCCCTTTCGTTTAGGGCCATATTCAAGTTTTCTCCCAAAGTCTTTTATTGCCTTTTACGGTATGGATGAGGTTCGATTTACGGCACCGAACAGGATTGACGATACCATCCACTGCGAAGTAGAAGTTATTGAGATAACAGATAAGGGTGAGGATAAGGGCGTGTTAACGACACGCAATTTGATTAAAAACCAGAGAGACGAAATACTGGTGTCCTTTATCTTGAAGTTATTCTGCGGAAAGAGGTCGCGGTAAGGTTTGTACTCGGGTGCCGGACATATTATATGCGTTGAAATTTATGAGGCCTGAAAACTGAATGAATTCGTTGTTGGATAGGGAACGTGCCATTCCATTAGTTCCCTCCTTTCTTCGCCCAGGAATGGGATGTAGTGATTCCGTTCCTGAATGAACAGTTTAAATGTTAATCGGTAACGAAAAGATAAAAAGTAATCATATATCAACATCTTGAAAAAGTTAAATATTTTAAAATGAAAGGAGATATCAAAATGGTCGTTAAATCGGGGAAGAAAGAATCGCGCGAGGACAGAAGAAAAAGAGAATATAAGGAGAACCGGGAACACTGGCTGGAGGAAGAGAAAAAGATTTATGATTTGTGGGAAAGGGGTGCCAATCCCGGAGGTCAGAAACAGATCGACCGTTTGGCAAAACAGGGGAAAAAGCCGGTTCGCCAGCTCATAAAACAGTTAGTAGATCCGGACACGAAGTTTTATGAACTTAGCCGGGGTGCCGGTTTCGGGATTGACTATGATGTGGTCGATGAACCGACGATGGATGTACCCAGTGCGGGATTGGCTACAGGTCTGGGTAAAGTACACGGTAATTGGGTAATGATTATTGCCAATGACAGTCGTGTAAAGGCGGGCGCCTATTACCCGATTAATTGCAAAAAGCATCTTCGTGCCCAGGAAATAGCAGATCGGAGCGGGATCCCCTGTGTTTATATTGCCGATTCAGCAGGTGGTTTTCTGCCAATGCAGGACAGGATATTTCCCGGAAGGAATCAGTTCGGCCACTTTTTCTATAACATGTCCAGGATGTCAGCCAAAGGTCTCAAACAATATACTCTAAGTACAGGAGGAAACACGGCTGGCGGAGCCTATATCGTTTATCTTGCCTGTGAATCGATTATGATAGATAAGATGTCCTATTCATTTCTCGCCGGGCCGCCCATGGTCAAGTCAGCGATTGGTGAAGTAGTTAACATGGAAGATCTTGGGGGCGCGAAGGTACACACCGGTATATCCGGCGGCGCAGATCATTTTGTCCACTCGCAGGATGAGGGTATAGAAAAATTAAGAGAGTTATTATCCTATGATCCGAAACAGAAGTTGTACATCGAACGGCGCGAGTCAAAAGAGCCGAAGGTTCCTATGGAACGTTTATATGAAGTCTTGCCTATGGATACATATAGAGGAGTTAATATTCGGGAAGTCATCCAGTGCATAGCAGATGATAGCGAATTTAGCGAGTACAAGCGCATGTACAATCCAGGCCGGGGTGATAATATCGTCTGCGGCAAGATTCACCTCAAGGGAATCCCCGTAGGGCTGATAGCAAGTAACGGCAATGGAGTAATATATGTCGATGCGGCGAGAAAAGCCATTGAATGGGTAATTCGTTGTTGCACGGAGAAGATACCTATTCTGTATATACAGGGATCGCCGGGCTATATGGTCGGAAAGCAGGAAGAGTATGACGGTATTGGCAAATACGGTTCAGGAATGGTGAGAGTCGCCGCATGTGCAGATGTTCCAAAGATTCAATGGATAATTGGGCCGGATCATGGTGCCGCAAATTTCGGAATGTGTGGCAGGACATTTGATCCCGATTATATCTTTGGGACCATGCGTGCAAGGACTACGGTATTGGCAGGGAGAACTGCCGGGAATATCTTAACTTCTCTGGCGCGTGTAAATGCCAAGAAGAGAGGGGAAGAAATGGATGAAAACGCGGCTGAGGAATATAAGCAAAAGATGATCGATAAATATGACACAGAAGGCCACCCCTTCTATAATGAGGCCAGGCTATATCAGGATGGAACGATTCCTTTTAAGGATACCCGTGATGTCCTCTCAACGGCCTTTGAAGTTTCTCTCTTGAATCCGGTTCCTGAATCTAAATTTGGTAATTTTAAATTCTAAGTCTGTGATATATCGTAGAAATAAGTAAATTGAAACCTTTGCATAATATGCAAAGGTTTCAAAATCCATCATTAGTGGATTTTACAAGTATTTGGTTATTAAAAATATTCCACGGGAAGCCTGAGGGAAGTCCCCTCAGAGTGAGACCTTATGCGAAGGTCTCAAATTAAACGTTTTTAAGAATATTACATACAAATTTTTGGATAGGAGGTCTTGATATGTCAGATGTTATATTGCAGGAAAAAACGGATGATGGAATTTTAGTGCTCACCATGAACCGTGCCGAAGCTATGAACTGCATGAATTTTGATATGATTGAAACGCTCGGAAATATAATCAAGGAATCAAATTTTGATATGAGTATCAGGGTCATAGTAATTACGGGCGCGAAACCGCCGGAGGGCAAAAAAGCGTCATTTTCAGCAGGCGCTGATCTGGCCGAGAGGAGAACCCTTTCAGATGACCATGTAAGGCGGTTTATATCTACTGTACGTCAGACAATGATAACGGTAGAGAATGCGAGGGTGCCTGTAATTGCGGCAATCAATGGCTATGCCTTTGGTGGCGGTACTGAACTTGCTATGGCATGTGATCTGCGCATTGCATCATCAAATGTTCTTATGGGTCTGACCGAGACCAGTCTTGCGATCATTCCGGGTGGCGGCGGTACTCAACGTTTGCCACGGATCGTTGGTGTGGCCAAGGCAAAAGAATTAATATTTACTGCAAGACGATTTGATGCCGGGATGGCCTTGGAGATAGGTCTGGTAAGCAGGGTTGTGGAACCCGATGAATTAATGAATGCCGCCTTGGAACTTGCCGGGGAGATTACCAAAAATGGCCCAATTGGTGTTCAGCAAGCCAAATTCGCCATCAATTACGGTTCAGAATGCAGCCTTGGAGTGGCTCTCCCACTTGAATCAAAAGCTTATGAAATTACTATTCCCACTGAAGATCGCATCGAGGCCCTTGAGGCTTTTGCGGAAAAACGTAAGCCCGTGTTCAAAGGCAAATAGTTGTTTTCATAATATATAGTTTAAGTGGTTATGTATAAAAAATTGAAATAGTTATAGGAGAAAATATATGAAAGACAAGTTTCAGTTGAGTTACCCTAAGAAGGTGCGTTTGGCAGACATTTCCATACGGGAAGGTCTGCAGCACGAGGAGCATTTCATTCCCACTGATGCCAAAGCCTACTATGTGGAAGAGTCTATTCTTGCAGGGTTCAAGAGACTGGAAATTAGCAACCTCGGCAACCCGGCTTTCATGCCGCAATTTCGGGATGTCGAGGAACTCTTTAAGCGTGTGCGTGACAGCAGGCGTTTGTCCCGTGCCGGCATAAACTTCGACGATATTGAGCTAACCGCTGTTGCTATTCGTGAAAGTGG
Source organism: uncultured Syntrophaceae bacterium (assembly GCA_964552105.1). GTDB lineage: Bacteria > Desulfobacterota > Syntrophia > Syntrophales > UBA6807 > CAZGAK01. The sequence goes on along the minus strand of CAZKGS010000014.1, from coordinate 13,877 downwards.
AGTAGACAGGGCCGTTGCCGGCAGGAAGGAAGGCTGGGGACCCGATCGCATCGGTATGATGGTTTCCACGGACGAAGAGCACCACTTCGCAAATGCCGGTACAACACTTCCGGAATACTGGGAGGAAGCAGAAAGATGCATACAGAAATGCCACGATGTCAATATCAGGGTTTTTGGAACGGTCAGCACCATCTGGGGAAGTCCAATTTCAGGACCTACAAGGTTTGAAGATGCCCTCGAGTTTACGAAGCGCTGGCTTGCCATAGGGGCTGACGATATTGAACATGCGGACCATGATGGTTCCGCGCCTCCGAATCAGGTTTACCGTTATTTTTCCATGATTCTTGATGATCTTCCCAATACGGATCTTCATGTGGCCCATTTTCATGTGACAAGAGGTTGGGGGCCGGCCAACGTCCTGGCGGCCCTGCATGCAGGAGTTGATATCCATGAAGGCGTGCTGGGTGGTATCGGAGGGCAGCCGACTAATTTCATCGATCGCACGCCTGTTAGAGGAACAGGGGAATACTACTATAAAGATCCGAATAGTGTCGGTCTGGTTAGCCTTGAAGATATACTGGTCATGATGGACGAAATGGGCATCGAAACGGGTATTGACGTAGATCGTGTGCTTGCATTGGGAAGAATGTGGGAGAAGACGATTGGCCGTCGGATGAGGTCGGAGTCAATCTTTAACGGCAGGATTCCCAAGGAACCTCGAGAGGAATTTAAGCGAAAGGGTCTGGCAGCGAAAAAGGAAAAACGTGGGGAAAAGCCCGGGCAGTTATATCCCGCAAGTTGGCCGGAGGAAGTGTCCTTGCCGAGTGAGATAACGGGAAAGAAATAAAGGGAAATAACATCTGTGGATGCAGCAGGTTCCAATCAAATCTTATGACTTCTCACCAACCTCTTTACCGGTTCACTGCTGCACCCGTTTTTATGATCGAAATAGTTTCTCCTGATAAAAGGGCACCCGATCACGCATGACATAGTATGATGCACGACAGAGCTTATTGCTCAACGCCTTAACAGCGACGATACCGTTTGTCTTTGTCTCCTTACGCTGGAATAAGCGTTGTGCGTGCATAAGGATATGATCGTTTCGCATGATGAGCGGCTTCCTCATATGCCTAGGAAAGATACTTGTTACCGTTTTTGGTGTTGCCGGTGCTTTTTTTTGCCATTTGAGAGCCGTTGATCTTTATCGTTGATGATACCGATATAATTATTGGTTGAATGTAAATTGATTCCGGCGTATGCTTTCATCTGACACCTCCTAGATCCATATTTTTTAAGCTGATTTAAATTTTATCGATGTTTGAAGACTGGTGAAACTAATACGAAAGGAAAGTTTAATGAGAAATACCAATTCCATCAAGAAGGTAAAGGACAAGAGTAAGAAGTGGCGGGATGAGGTATACTCTGCTAAAAAAGAACGTAAACAAGCTTTTGAAACTCTTTCAGGTTTTCCTGTTGAGGCCCTTTATACCCCTGAACATATAGCAGAGATGGACTATCTCCAGGATCTGGGTTTCCCGGGTGAAGAGCCGTATGTACGGGGTGTCCACCCGAATATGTATCGGGGCCGGACATGGACACATCGTCAATTAGCCGGTTTTGGTCCTCCTGAAGAAACAAATAAGCGATATAAATTTCTCCTTGAACAGGGAGCAACGGGAATAAACGGTGTTTACGATTATCCGTCGTTGCGGGGTTATGACAGTGATGATCCTGAGGCCTATGCCGATGTGGGCCGTGGTGGTGTTGCCATTGATACCATCGAGGATATGCGGATTTTGTTCGACGGTATACCCATCGACGAAGTCAGCGTATCCCTGGTCAGTTGCCAACCTATCGGTAATATATCTCTTCAGTCCATGTATTTTGCCAATGCTCAAAACAGATCGATTCCATTTGAAAAACTCACGGGAACGAGTCAAAATGACTTTCTAATGGAAACAGCCATCACCATTGCTCCCGGTGTTTTACCACCGAAGGCCTCATTTAAACTGAGCTGTGATGCTATTGAGTTTTGCGCCAAATATGTACCCCGGTGGAACCCCATCAGTTTCGCCGGTTACAATTACCGCGAAGCCGGCTGTACGGCGCCGCAGGAGATTGCTTTTTGCATTGCCAATGCCATTGCCTGTTCAGACGAACTTATCAAACGGGGGTTTGATATTGATAGTTTTGCTCCCCGTCTGAGTTTCTTCCATTCTGCTCATAACGATTTTTTTGAAGAAATCGCCAAGTATCGCGCAGCCAGAAGAGTATATTGCAAAATTATGAAAGAACGTTTCGGTGCAAAGAATCCTCGTTCTCTCATGTATCGATTTCATGTCCAGACAGCAGGGGTAGCCCTAACGGCCCAGCAACCCCTGAACAACGTATCCCGGGCCGCGTATCATGCTCTTGCTGCCGTACTGGGAGGTGCCCAGTCAGTCCATGTTGACGGATATGACGAGGCACTCTGTACACCCACGGAGCTTTCTTCTCTCACGGCCCTGAGGACTCAACAGATTATTCAGCTGGAAACCGGCGTTACCAACACCGTAGATCCTCTGGGCGGATCATACTTTGTAGAATCTCTAACCAATCTGATGGAAGATAAGATTCATGCCATTCTCGAGCAGATTGACAATATGGGCGGAATCGTGAAAGCCGTGGAAAAAGGCTGGGTGCATAATGAAATTTCCTCTGCTGCCTTTGATTACCAGGTATCCATTGAATCAGGAGGAATGCCCATCGTCGGGGTAAATTGTTTCCAGATTGAGGATGAGGAACTTCCCGTAGAACTTTTCGAGTCGCCTGAAACACTTAAAGTGCAGAGCGAAAAACTCAAAAGGGTTAAAAAAGAGCGCAGCGCAAAAGATGTACAGAAGGCACTGGATGCAGTCTTCCGTTGTTGTGAGGAAAATAGAAACCTGATGGAAGTTATCGTGGATGCCGTAAAGGTATATGTGACAGAAGGTGAAATATCAAAAACACTGAAGCGCTTTTACAGTGTCTGGGATCCGCCTCTCTTTTAGTTTGCCGGGAAATTTCAATGGAGGAAAAATGATGAAGGATAGAAAAAGGATACTTATAGCACGTCTTGGTATGGATGCTCACTGGAGGGGAAGTATCGTGGTGGCAAGGGCTCTGCGCGATGCGGGAATGGAAGTGATTTATGTAGGCAATCAGATGCCGGAGAAGATTGTGAATTCTGCCATACAGGAAAATGTAGATATCATCGGGTTGAGTTCTCTATCAGGAAATCACATGATACTGGCACCGGAGGTCGTAAAACTGCTCAGAAAAGAGGGACTCGACGATATCATGGTGATTTTCGGGGGGACCGTACCACCTGACGATGTTCCGAAACTGAAAGCAGCGGGTATCGCGGAGGTATTTGGGCCGGGAACGTCTCTGAAAAAAATTATAGGTTTTGTTTCCCGTTCAAATTAAGCAAAATGACTCGATGATAATGTATTCGTTTCGGGAAATCTTTACACAGCCAGACTTTGCCACTCTGTGAAAATGAAGAGAGCTACACAGTTCTTCCTATATCAAATCCTTCAACGATGGCCTCCAGTGCTTTCCTCGGTTTCAGGGCGTCTCCTATAACATGGACCTCCTGTACGATTCCGGCAATTTCGCTGGAAAGTAAATCATTGGATCGGGCTCCCAAAGCAAGAATAACGGCATCTAAGTTCTTGAGTCTTTCCTCTTTTCCTCCCCGCAAGATCAGGACTTCGTTATTTTCTACCTCTTTGACTTCCGCAAATCTCAGGAGTTCAACACCCGCACCTTTCAGCATCCGTCTCAGATAAAACGATGCAATCGCACCCATGTCTCTTCCCAGGTACCCCGTTGCCTCCAGCACAGTGATTTCTTTTCCTTTGTCGGCGAGAAAATGAGCGGTTTCAAGGCCCACCGAACCGCCACCCAGTATGACTATCTTCTCGCCTTGCGGAATATTACCCTTCAGGACTTCCCATGCCGTTGTTACGTTCTTGTTTCCAGTCTTCACAAAGGATGGAATAATCGGAAGGGCACCCATTGCATAAATGACTGCGTCGGGCGGATTTTCTGATATTGAATCGATCGTTGCCGGTTTATTGCAAACTACGTTAACACCGGCCTTTCTCACCTGTCTTTCCATGAAGGAAATGTATTCTTTAAAAGATTTTCTTCCCGGGGATGCACCGGCCAGTCGCATCTGGCCGCCCGGGATGTCTTCCTTTTCCCACAGGGTGACATTGTGTCCCCTTCGCGCCGCTGTCAGTGCTGCCTTAAGGCCGGCGGGTCCCCCACCGAGTATGAGAATATTTTTCGGATTATCGGTTGCAGATAATTCTGTTTCTCCTTCCCGGAGGACGCGCGGGTTTACCAGGCATGTAACAATTTCTGTTTTCCCGGTCATCATACTGTTGTTGATCCGGTCAATACAGCCCTGATTGCACCCGGTACATTTGCAGATATCATCTGTATTTCCTGAAATTGCCTTAAGGGGTAATTCGGGATCGGCAACGAGGGCTCTTCCCATGGCAACGAGGTCTGCCTTGTTTGAGTGTATAATATCCTCCGCCATGAACGGGTCGGTAATCCTTCCGACAGCTATGACCGGAACCGAGACGACTCGTTTAATTCCTTCCGCAAGATCGACAAAACAGCCGGGCTTCTCATACATGGGCGCAACTGTGGCCTTGTAGGAACCATATACACCCGCCGTGACATGAATCGCATCGGCGCCGGCTTCTTCGAGGAGGGGGGCGATTTCCTGCATTTCCTCCAAAGTAGCTCCTTCCTTTATATAGTCGTGTCCGTTCATTCGCATAATGACAGGATATGATGTCCCTAATTCCCGCTTAATGCCCTGAATAATTTCCACGCAGAATCGGGATCGTCCCTTGACACCAACTCCATATTGATCGGTACGCCTGTTTGAGCGGAGAGAAAAAAACTGGCCGATCAGATATCCATGGCAGCCGTGGAGTTCAACCATGTCAAAACCGGCCTCACAGGCCCGCCGGGCGGCTTTGACGAAGGTCTCCACAATCGACTCAATTTCATCGACGGTTAATTCTTTTGGGACATCTCTGCACACGGGGCACGCGATGGGAGATGGAGCCACTGGTTGTGTTCCCCAGAACTCTGTATGGATTTGCCTCCCAAGATGACTTAATTGAACGGCAATCTTTGTATCGTACGTATGGACAGCATCGGTCAGACGTTTCAGAGAAGGGATGAACCGGTCTTCCGATATATTGAGATGAAAATTTGCGAATTTTCCTGCCGGTGGAACGTGTACTGACGCGGCTTCGGTGATGAGCAAACCCGTTTGATTCCTGGCACGCTCAACGAAGTAGTCGATTATTTTGTCAGACGCTGTACCATCTGTCGTGCCATTGGTAGCCATGGCCGGCATAACAATTCTGTTCTTCAGCGTTACGCCGCCGATTTTTATTTCTGAAAAAAGTAACGGGAATTGCGACATGGTGTTTCTCCTCTTATTGCAAAGGTCTCGACAAATGTTTACTGATACCTGAGGGTTGCAAGTGCAATGTCAAACAGAATCGAATCGGTTGTCTCAAACTTGAGATTCAGAATGATCGGAATGTTGCTTCCCATCAGCGCTCCGGCGGTCATTGCCTTGCCGAGGAATATCATTATTTCAACCACAGAATAACCGGATTCTATATCCGGAAGGAGATAAATGTCCACTTCCCCGGATACGGGACTGTCCATCCCCTTTCGCCTGGCTCTCTCAAGGGAAGATGCGCAATCAATATCCAGAGGCCCGTCAATAATTGCATTTATCTGCCTTCGCTCTGACATCTTGGACAGAACTGCAGCATCCAGGGTAGACGTAAAGGCAGGATTTACTGACTCTACCAGAGATAATGCCGCTACCTTCGGCTTTTCTATTCCCAGACTGTTTGCCAGGGAAATAGCGTTCGTGAGGATTTTAACCTTTTGTCTTAAATCCGGGAATTCCTGAATATAAGTATCGGTAAGGAGGGTTATTCTATCCTGGCTCGGCAATTCAAACAAAGATACATAACTTAAAGATTCAGTTTCAGTAATACCACCGTCGTTGTCTGTGACGGCTTTCATAAATTCCTTAATGTCTATATCTCCCTGAAAGATCATGCCTGCTTCATTTCTATGAAGCAGATTGATGGATTTGGCCAGGGCGCGAGATGAATCCGGCTCATCGATAATTTTATATTTTTCTGTGTCTATCTTCAAAGCGGCAAGATGCTCACGGATGAGACTTCCATTACCAACCAGTACGGGGGAGATCAGACCTGATTTACTTGCCTTATCGATGGTGGTAAGCACTCTTGTACTTCGAGGATCAGGAATAACCATGATATTCTTTTTTCTCTTCCTGGCCTCGGCTAAAACATCATTGAAATTCCGCATCATTTTGATTTACCTCCACTTTTCATGAAACGAGAACCCCGAGGGCTATAATCGTGACAATGGCGTCGTGCTTGTCGGCTCGTGATGGAATAATTGCCGGAGCGTCTGCGCCCACGACTATTCCATGTCTTTCCCACTGTGGAAAATAATCTATTGTAGCCATGCTGTCAATTTTGGAAAATATATTTCCAAATTCAATATTGTGAACCAGAAGAATGTCGGGAATCAGGGAGTAATCAATTTCTCCGTGGTTTTCCAGAAAACCATTCTTTCCAAGAAAGAAATCTGAAAGGCAGAATCCTTCTTCAATAATGCAACCTGTCAGTTCACCCCTGGAAACGGCGTTTTTTATCTTTATAGCATCTGTAATGGAATCCAGCTCATCATTAAAGCCTCGCTGGGCTGTCAGAATCCCCACTCTCGGATTTTCATAACCAAGATGGGAAAAAAGATTAACCGCATTTTGTATAATCTTGATTTTTGCATCGAAATCGGGGGCTACGGTTATACCGGGATCCGTCAGTCCGATGAATTTCGGAAGTAAAGGCATTTGCATCAGGGCCACTACACAGATTTGCCTCTTTTCCCCTGAGTCTGGGGAATGCCTGATTAAAGCCCTGTAGACGTAATGTCCGTCAATATGACCGCGCATGATAAAGTCTGATTCCCCTGCCGAAACAAGACCGACACCTTTGTTGGCAATTTCCTGATGATCATTTTCATTGATTAACTGAAAACTGCGAATGTCAAATTCAATTTCATCCGCAATATTCCTGATTTCTGATTCGTCGCCAATAAGGATAGGTTCGACGTATCCTCTGCGATAAGATTCCTTCAGGGCCAGAAGGAATTCTCTGTTTTCCGCACGCAATACAGAAATCCTTTTTGGCCCGACTTTACCGGCCATTATTTCAGCTTCTTTAAAGCTCTTTACCATAAGTTTTATCCTCCCGAATCTTATGGAATATATAAGTATAAAGCGCCTTGATTCCCATCCTGCTATATAAATTAGATTCCCGTGTCAAGCACGGGAATGACAGGAGGGGAAAATGGGAATATCTTTACTCGTATCTTTTTACCTGATCTTCTCCCTGTAACACCCTTATTCCTCCTTCTGCAAGGGCGGCCATTTCATCTTCTCCGGGATATATGAAAACGGGAGCAATATAATCTATCCACTCCCTGATCCAGACTGTCAGCATTTCCGAATATGCCAGACCGCCGGTCAGCACAACCCCGTCAACCTTGCCCTTCAGGACAGCAGACATGGCGCCGATGTCCTTGGCTATCTGATAGGCCATGGCCTGATAAATCAGCTTCGCCCTTTCATCTCCATTTGCGGTCATTTCTTCGACTTTCCTGGCATCGTTTGTGCCGAGATAGGCTGATAGACCACCCTGTCCGACTAATCTGCCCTGCATTTGCTTTTTGTCGAATGTGCCCGAAGAGGCGAGCTCGATCAGATCCAGCGTCGCCAGTCCGCCGGCTCTTTCCGGAGTGAACGGTCCTTCACTGAGTCCATGAGTGCAATCAATTACCCGCCCCTTTTGATGAGCGCCAATCGTTATTCCTCCGCCCAGGTGTGCAACCACAAGATTGACATCCTCATAACTTTTTTTCATTTCTCCGGCAACCTTTCTTGCCGCTGCCTTCTGATTCAGGGCATGGAAACCGCTTTTTCGCTCAATGTCGGGGATACCGGAAATTCTGGACAGTGGCTGAAATTCATCCGTACTTGGCGGATCGATGACTATGGCCTGTGTGCCGTATTTTTGGGCGATATCCTGCGCTATTGCGGGCCCCAATGCGGAGGGATGTTTTCCGTATTTTCCCGTGAGAAGATCATTGCACATGACATCATCAATGTTGTATGATCCTGCAGGCCCCGGCTTGCCAAGACCTCCACGGCTGATGACCATATCGATTTCATCCAGCTTAATATTATTTTTTTTCGTAAAATTAAGAAGGTCTTTTTCTCTTCGGGGAAGCTGATCACTTAAGTCCGGGTACCCGGAAAGTTCCTCCTTGGTGTACGTAATAGCTTCACTGACAACCGGGGTTGTTTCCAGGAAAAAAGCTGCCTTTGTCGATGTGGAGCCGACATTGATAACAAGCAGGCGATGTTCTTTATTCATGTCTCTTCCCCCTTTCTCAAATAAGAGCTGCCAAGGCTATTTCTGCCACCTTGTTTTCATTGGAAACAAAAGGCAAATCTAAAATAACGGGCTTGCTGGTGCCCATAAGCACACCCGCCATTTGCATTTTGCCGATAAAGACAAGTAATTGGGCTAATGGGTATCCTACTTCGATGTCTGGAGTCAGATAAATATCGACGTTGCCGGTTACAATGCTATTAACTCCTTTTCTCAAAGCTGCATTCTTGTCCAGAGCGCAATCGATATCGAGAGGTCCTTCAACGATGACGTCTCCGAATTGCCTTCTTTGAGACATTTTTGAAAGGATCGAGGCATCCAGAGTGGAGGGAATACCGGGGTTTACCTGTTCTATGGAAGCAAGAGCAGCGACTTTGGGTGAATCGACTTTAAGAATCCGGGCAAGACTGAGGGCATTTTCCAGAATCAGTTGTTTTTCAACAAGGGAGGGATAATTATTGAGGTAGGTATCCGTGATCAGGATCAATTTATCTCTTTTAAGCAATTGAAATACGGAAACAAAACTTGCCAGTTTGGCGTTCAGCAAACCTTTTTCACCGTCCAGAACGGAATCAATAAATATTTGATGATCCATGTCTCCCTGCATTAAAATATCTGCCTGGTTTTCCCTGATCATCTGTATGGCCTTGAAAAGCGCCCGACCGGAATCTTTCTCATCAATAATTTCATGGTCCAATGATGCAAGAGGTGTCGATTTTACAAGCATTTCGACTTCCCGTCCTTTGCCGATCAGAAGCGGCATTGTGAAATTGCGTTCTGATGCTTTACCAAGGATTCTCATGTTTTCTCTGCTTGCCCAGGGGACAACAACCCGTTTCCTGGCACCTTTCTTTTCCGCCGTTTCTATTATTTCCTTAAATGTGCCTATCATCTCAACCCACCCCCTTTATTCTGTCAGCTACAACAACGCCCATGGCTATTTCACCCATAATGGAATCACAAAAGTCAGCTCGTGAAGGAATCAATACCGGCCCCTTCGACGTCATGACTAAGGAACGTCTCTTTACATTCAGAAAAAAGTCGAGCTTGCAGAGAATATTTCCTGTATCAAGTGAAGACACAAGAAGAATTTCGGGCAGTTTCTTTATGTCTATCTCTTCATAATCAGCTAGTTGTCTTCCTTTACCAACAAAGAATTCAAAAAAGGAAGTGGCTTCAATAATCTCGCATTCGCCGAGCTCGCCTGAAGCAACAGCTTTTTGCAGCGATCTGCCATCTTCATGAGAAGCGAGGGGACCACCAATTTCCCTCTGGCCGGAAAGGACGGAGATCCTTGGACTGGCATAACCAAGGATATGAAAAAGAAATATGGCATTCTTAAGAACGGCGACCTTGGCTTTATAGTCAGGATAAATATTCGCGCCTGTATCGGTAAAGGCCATGAAATGATCGAGTTCCGGAATTTCCCATAGCGTTATCACGCTAATTGTTCTTCCCGTTCCTGCCTTCGATTCTTCTTTTATAATGGAACGATAGATGAAGGAGGTTGGGATCTGTCCCTTGCTTGACATATCCACATCACCCGCAAAAAGCATAGCCGTGCCGAGGTTGGCTATGGCCTGGCGATCCGCCTCGAAGATTTTTTCCACGTTGCTGATGTCAAATTCAACTTCATCGGCTACTCTCTGCATCATTTCCTGATTACCGATGAGAACAGGCTCGATATAACCCATCTGCTGGCTTTTTTTCACCGCCTCCATGAACTCTCCGTCTTCAGGGGCGAGAACAGCCAGCTTTTTCGGCCCCTTTTCTTTTGCCAATCGTGTAATATCGTCTAATGTTCTTATCATCAGACCCTCCTTCCGAGAAACTTGTTAAAAGTTTTGAGAATTATATTTGATGCATTTGTAAAAAGCAGGGTTCTACCCTTCTCATACTTCTATGCAGGGTATCCTATGGATCAGAAGTATCCTGCACGATAAAGAAGGTAGCGAATGTTAACATCTGCACATAATCTATTAGCAAGGGCTGTGCCGATTTAACGAGAACCTTGCAATATTTTATTTTCGGTTATACAGACAATATCATTCATGGATTGTCCGCTGGATTCCGGTTTTAAATGTTGAAATGGAAAAAGTTTCCACATCATGCTGTTGAAAGATTTAACATCGTGTTGAAAATGTTAACACTATTTCTTTGTTGACATGCTCAGCTTTTTCATTTGATGGTATAACGCCAAGCGTGGAATACCGAGGATCTTTGAGGCTTCCGTTTTATTGCCATGGCTTAGCTCGAGGGCTCTTTTGATTAAGATGGTCTGAAATTTCTCCGTAAGCTCCTGATAATTAACCCCATTCATCGTGTCTGAAAGCCCTGGGATAATAAAATCCGGATGATTCCGAGTAAATTCCTTACCTCTTTTGATTTCAGGAGGAAGGTTTTCAGGCAATATTATATTGCCGTCTTCGAGGATCATGATTCTTTCTACGGTATTTAGTAATTCACGAACGTTACCTGGCCAGTCATACTGGATAAGTAAGTCCCGGGCCGTATCGGAGATCTGTTTTACACGTTTGTGAAATTCTCTGCTATGATAGCTGACAAAATGTTCAATTAACGGCATGATATCTTCCCTCCTTTCTCGTAGAGAGGGAAGATAGATATTAATAACATTGAGTCGGTAATAAAGATCCTGACGGAATGTTTGATTATCCAGAGCTTTTTTCAGGTTCTTGTTAGTAGCGGCGACGATCCGGATGTCTACCTCTATATTCTTCGTTCCGCCGACCCTTCTGAAAGATTTATCTTCTATTACCTGGAGCAATTTTGCCTGAAGGCCAATTGGCATTTCGCCAATCTCATCCAGAAAAAGTGTTCCGCCATTAGCAAGTTCAACAAGGCCCTTTTTCTGCTTTTTCGCATCCGTAAATGCTCCTGCCTCGTAACCGAATAATTCGCTTTCCAGGAGAGTGGAGGGGATGGAGGCACAGTTGATCTCAACAAAAGGCTGGTAAGCTCGAAGGCCGTTATAATGAAGGCATTTAGCAATAAGACTTTTTCCCGTTCCGCTGTCTCCTTCGATGAGAATAGTGGACGCATCACTATTTGCTACTCTCGTTAAAACTTCCAGTACCTTTTGTAATGCCTCGCTCTTACCGATGATGTTGTGATAGCCGTAACACTCCTTATTTTTATAAATGATCTGCTGAATCTCCATGCGCAGCGAGCGGATTTCCATGGCCATTTTGACAATCGATGTAATTGCTCTGGCCTTTACCGGTTTATGAAGGAAGTCAAAAGCACCTAACGTCATCGCTCTCTGTGAGGATTCTAAATCACCGTAAGCGGTCATGACAATAACAACAATATCAGGGTTCGTTTCTTTGAGCTTTTGAAGTATTTCAATCCCATTCATATCGGGAAGACGCATATCCAAAAGAACCAGATCAATTTCTTTTGATTCTATAGTTGTTAAGCATTCGGCACCGTTTTGAGCCAGGGTTACCCGGTATCCCTCATCATCCAATGCCTTCTTGAGAGTTTTTCGTATCAATTCGTGATCATCAACGACGAGAATTTTGTACATCTGTTACTCCATTTTAAATGGTAACAAGACACTTACCTTCGTACCGCCCGATTTACCGTCTTCGATGAAGATGCTCCCATTATGAGCATCAATCATTTTATGACAGTTGTAAAGGCCAAGACCCGTGCCATCAGGTCGAGTCGTAAAGAATGGATCAAAGACCTTTTCTTTCGTCTCGGGTTCTATCCCTCTGCCGTTATCCTCTACGGTGATTTGAATACCGCCACTACCCATGCTGTAATGTCCATGATTCAGAGAAGATGTTGAAATTTTCAACACACCACCCGTTTCCATGGATTGAATAGCATTCAAGGCGATGTTGATGATAGCCTGCCTTATTTTTCCTTTGTCAATATGGAGGGAAGAGATGCTGTCGTCGCAGTGCAGGATCAACTCGATATCTTCCTTTTTACAGATTCCGGAGAGGAATTGAGAGACGTCCAGGATGATTTCATTGATGTCTCCCGGTTCGAGATTCATCTCCCTTGGCTGTGCTAATGTCAGAAGATCATTTATAATATCGTCAATCCTCTCAATTTCCTCCATGGATTTCATAAGGATCTCCCGTTGAGGATGATCGAGTTCTATATTTTCCATGGTTAACTCGAGAGCTGCACCGATTCCCATCAGTGGATTGCGAATTTCATGAGAAACGCCCGCCGCCAGCTGTCCGATTGAGGCCAACTTGCCCATTCTCTGAACCTGTTCGCTGATAATCTTTTTTTCTGTTAGATCCTGGAAAAGAAACAATGTTCCCGTTTCATTTTCATCGATGTCTTTCAATGGTGATGGTGTTACTTCCAGACAACATCGCGACCCGTCTTCTTTAATAAAATCAAACTCCCGGCTCGTTTGACTCGATGTTTTAAGTAAGATATCGCTGAGGATAGAGAGTGTTCGGTATGTGCCAACAGCATCTTTAATGTTCGTATCAAGAATATCTTTCTGATGCACCGACAGAAGCCGCTCTACGGCTCTGTTTATAGAGATGATTTTACCGTGACTATCTATTGACAGGATACCGTTTGGTGAACTTTCAAGGATACTTTCATTTAAGTTTCTCTCGCTCATTAACTGTTTTGAGAATTGACTGTTTTCAACAATAATGCTTGCCTGATTGGCAAAGATAGTAAAAGCATCTATTTCCTCGTCGGATATTGGTGACTCGGACATCGGCCGATTAACGCCCATGCATCCAATAATCTTTCCTTTTACTGTGAGCGGAGCATAGACAACCCGTCCCCTGTTGAGCCTCCCGGTAATCATCTTATCGATTTTAGTTGTCCTGGGGTCATTGAGACTGTCTTCGAAGTAAATAACCTGACCGGTTTTTACTGCTTTTGTCTCCATGCAGTCATGTTTATCCATATGAAACGGTTTGTTATATGCCCAGTACTCTCCTTCGTCTCCAAATCCCGTAATCATCCGGCATTCCAGGAGATTCTTGTCTTTATTAACCATAAATAAGCAGGATGCGGAAAATCCCAGATCATTTTTCGCGCTGAGGAGAATCGAATACAAAATTTCGTCCAGATCAATATTCTGGGTCAAAAGGCTTGAAATTCTGAATATAGAGGTGATTACCCTGTTTTTTGTTTCTAATTCTTTTCTACATTGATCCATCATAAGCTTTTCACCCTGTTCAGTCTTTGATGCATTATATCAATAAGTAAAGAATAAGCAATTTACATTCCGAGACCTTTGCGGAATGTTCAATTTTGTTCAAGTTCAAGGAAGGCGAAAATTTTAACCGCAGGAATATATTG
>CAZKGS010000013.1:4814-21628 GCA_964552105.1 uncultured Syntrophaceae bacterium | reverse complement strand
TGAAAAAAGTACTCGATCAAAAAGCAAAAATCCGGAAGCTGTTTAAGTAAAAGGGAGAGACCCCTTTTACCAAACCTCCCCCTGTAACAGGGGAGGCTTAGCGGAAGATTGTATGATTTTTTTCTGACTAATCCATTAAATAGGCTATATCTTCCCAGGGGTGACGATACAAGCCCTGTTTGAGTCTCTTCTGGTCGAGATAGTGTCCCGTGAAGCCTATGCTCCTGCCCAGAACGAAAAGACCGTTCAGTGCGCCCATCCGGATGTATTCGTCTGCTTCCTCCCTGGAGAACTCGGACCTCAGAAGGTCCACGAAGCATATTCCTATACAGCCGTCCACGTTCAGGATCAGGTTATCTCTCTTACCGGTGGTAATCTTTTCCACTTCTAAAGCGTAATCCAGAAGAGCAGTGGTTTTAAAGTGCTTCCTGGCGTAATTATTTATGATTGACACTCTCATGTCCGGGTTATGTATGGACTTGATTCTGTGGCCGATACCCTGGATGTTCGCACCTTTCTGTTTCATGGAGTTGACAAACTCCAGCGGGGTCAATCCACTGTCAAGGGCCTCAGAGAACTGCAGCGCGGCTCCGTCCAGCGCACCGCCAAACCGTGGCCCGATACAGAGTAATCCCGATACCAGGGACGATATCAGGTCTTTACCAGCCCTGGTGGCCACGATTGTGTTATGGGCGCCTGAAACTGCAGGTCCATGATCCGCAGTAACCATGATAACCATATCGATGAACTTCGTCGCGTAATCAGGCAACAGCTTTTTGAACCACAGCATGCTGAGGACTCCGCCGACACCGATATCCTTCTTGAAGACCTGCGAGATGGACATGTCGCCGTACATTAGTTCCTCGCCCCTGTCATCCGATATGGTGGAGATAAAACTTGCCGGTTTTCGAATCGAGCCCGTCGCAAGCGCTTTGTTGATATCAATCGGAATCGCCGGAGCTTCCACTTCCGGTACGGGTTTTATGGCACCCTTTTTGACAAGTTTTTCATAGGTATCGTTGATCTTCTCGGCATAATCATCGAATGAGTTGGGAACGATTGCTCCAGCCTTCTTCAATGCGGCGTTCTTGGCATCTGCCGTTTCAATATCGGCATCTGCCTTGGCTCCCGCGTGCCCGAACTGAACCTCTGTCTTGAAGGCTTTTGTGCATGTTCCGGTTACCCACACAACCAGAGGTTTCTTGATTTTCTTTTTCTTCAGTGCATCAACAATTTCATATTCATCCATTCCGCCAACCTCTCCGAGGCAGACAAGCATTTTTACGGCAGGGTTTTTTTCATATCTCAATAAATGCTCCAGCAGGGTACTTCCGGGGTATCTGTCACCACCTATGGCTATTCCCTCATAGATGCCGTCTGTGTTTCTGGCTATGATATTGTATGTTTCGTTGGAAAGGCCGCCGGACTTGGAGACAAAGCCCACAGAACCCGGTCGATGCATTTTCGATTCTATGATGTTTTCTATTGTTCCCCCGGTGTTGCCGATTTTGAAGGCGCCGGCCTGAACACCACCCACAGTGGCAGGTCCGATAATCACTTTGCCAAGTTTTCTGGCCTTCGCGTTAAGTTCCTTCATCCTCCGCTCGGGGACACCTTCGGCGATCAGGACAATTGTTCTGATCTGCTTCAGTTCGAATGCCTCCTCTGCGGACTGGGCAGCAGACCTGAAGGATGCGAAACTGACAAGAACATCTACATTCTTATGTTTCTCAGCAGCCCTGGCAAGGGATCTATAGACGGGTATCAATATTTCCCCGGGACCAAAAAAGAATTTCTGTAAGGACTCACTGCCTGTCGTGTTTATGATTGCGGCCACGGATGGTGTTTCTCTTCCCGCGGCATGATCGAAATCCAACATTCTCTGTGTAGCGTTTACCTGCATGTTATAAATAAATGCCTGGGTATCGCGGTTGAACAGGTCGTAGCTTTTTTTATCAGATGCTTTTCTTGCAGAAGCTTTTTTTACCATTTATTTACCTCCCTCCAGGGCCATGGAAACTATCTTTGTCATGTGTGTCTCGGGACCGTATACCTCAATGGGCATGACCAGTTCCTGTCCGAGCGCCCTCATATTATCCAGTCCCTCCTTGTAATTAGGTCCTCCTCTTCTCACGTAAATCTTTACCTTGTTGTCCTGTAACTTCTTCTTGTATTCCCTGAGGGCTCGTATTATCCCGTTGAATGTCTTTGCCACGTCAGTAAAATTCGCTATACCTCCTCCGATGAGAAGGAACTTGCCCTTGGGATTCTTCTTCCGAGTCATAAGATCCATAATGGTCCTCGCATAGAGGTATGTGAATTCTTCGTTGGGATCTCCGGAGTATTCGCCATAATTGGCCATTTCATCCATGAAACCCAGGTCTGTAATTGTATCCGCAAATATGACGGATGCGCCACCCCCGGCTACCATGGTCCAGACACGTCCTTCCGGATTAAGTACGGTCAATTTAAGGGAGGCGCCTGTCTTGGAATCAAGCTCCTCTATGTACGCCTCTTCCTTTGTAAGCATTCTGCCGAATGGAGATGGAAATTCTATGGCTTCCCACTTCCTTCCGCTTACGAAAGCAGCCGTATCGTCAAGCTTGGCCGCCAGATCCAGGGGTACGACATTCTTTTCAGCTACTATAAAGGGATTTATTTCGAGATATGCGTAGTTCAGGTCGGCGTAGAATTTAAAAAGTCCTTCTATAAATTCGGCGATAAGGGTCTTTCTTTCCTTTGGAACCTTGCCGAGGAGTTTCTTTTCTATCTCCTGTGCCGTGGGCATTTCTCCTATGGGCACAAACAGTTTAACAGCCTTGGCGTCAACATCCCCGACGTTTATGCCGCCCTCGTGATGGAAGAGAATATTGTCACCCTCCCTCTCCGAAGTGATAGCCAAGTAGTATTCGTCTTTTTCATCGTGTGGCACAAAGGGCTCGACTATAAAGTGGTCCAACACGCCGGTGACGCTGCCCACGGTAACCTGTTTGTTCATCCGCACTCTGATCCACTTTTCCACGTCCTTCCAGTCGGCATTAAGGAGCAGCAGCTTGCTCTTGCCCCTTCTCTTTATGAGCTGATCGGGCTTTACCACCAGTTTTTCCTTCTGTAACCACTTATATTTGTTGGGAAGTTTCTTCAGATCGGTATCAGGTCCCACGGATATGAATCTGTTTTGGATCTTATATTTCCCGCCGGTATAATCTTTCAACAGGCGCGCCATCATAATCTTGCCGTCCGCTTCTCTGATAGCTTTCTGTGCCATATATTCTCCTTTGCTACAGTCTTTTTTCGAGATTTTTCTTGATATGATCTATGAATTCATCAGTATAGACCTGCTTGTTCTTAGGATCGGGGTCTACGACTCTCATGAGATCACCGGTCAATATTCCGCTTTCAATGGTTTCAAGAGAGGCATCTTCAATCTTCTGGGCGAATACGGCGACTTCGGGAGTTCCATCAAGCTCAGCCCTCTTCTTTAGACATCCAGTCCAGGCAAATATAAGCGCCATGGAGTTTGTGGACGTCTTCTCTCCCGCAAGGTGTTTATAATAGTGTTTCTGAACAGTTCCATGGGCTGCTTCATATTCAAAGTACCCGTGCGGTGATACGAGAACCGATGTCATCATGGCAAGGCTTCCATAGGCGGAAGCAAGCATATCGGACATGACATCTCCGTCATAATTCTTGCAGGCCCAGAGCATGCCGCCTTCCGATTTCATCACTCGCGCAACGGCATCATCAATCAGGGTGAAGAAATATTCTATTCCTGCCGCTTCGAATTTGTCCTTCCAGTTCGCCTCATATTCTTCTTCAAATATCGCCTTGAATTCGGCATCGTAAGTCTTTGAGATCGTATCTTTCGTGCTGAACCACAGATCGACTTTCTGGTCCAGAGCATAGGTAAAACAGGCCATGGCAAAACTCTTTATGGACGGATTCAGGTTATGAATTCCCTGAATGACTCCCGGGTCCTTGAATTCCTGGATGACCTTTCTTGTGGGTTCGCTGCCATCACTGGGTGTAAACACAAGTTCGGCCACACCGGGTTTCGTAACCTTTATTTCCTGGTTTTTATATACATCGCCGTATGCGTGCCTGCCGATGTGGATAGGTTTCGTCCAGTTTCTTACTCCCGGTTTTATATTGTTAACCAGAATTGGAGTCCTGAACACCGTTCCGTCAAGTATCCCCCTTATGGTTCCATTCGGACTTGGCCACTGTTTTTTCAGATCATATTCCTCTACTCTTGCTGCATTAGGGGTGATTGTAGCGCATTTAACGCCCACCTTGTATTTGATGATAGCGTTGGCAGCATCGATGGTAATCCGGTCGTCTGTTTCGTCCCTCTTTTTGAGTCCCAGGTCGTAGTAATCGGTTTCCATCTCCAGATAGGGCAGAAGGAGTTTGTCCTTGACCATCTGCCACATGATCCTGGTCATTTCGTCTCCATCCATCTCTACGATGGGCGTTTTTACCTTAATCTTTTCCGTCATTTATTCTTCTCCCTGACATTAATTATTTTTTTTATTTTTTATGAGCGAAAGCATTCCTCCGGCCAGGACAATTTCCTTTGCCCTGTCGGACAGGTCGTACTCAACCTCGAATTCCACTCCTCTGGTGGTGTTTTTGATAATTAATGTTTCACCCTTGCTGATCTTTTCACGGATGTTTGGAATTTCAAGATTATCTCCCTGATCTATTGTGTCGAAAGCAGCTTCAGTCTTAAACGTCAAAGGAACAATGCCGAAATTGATCAGGTTTGCAGTGTGTATCCTTTCAAATGACTTCGCGAGAACTGCCTTCACTCCCATATACATGGGACAGAGGGCAGCATGTTCCCTCGATGATCCCTGCCCATAGCTGAGTCCGCCTACGATGAGGTTGTGCCTTCCGGAATCCCTTATTTCCAGGGCCCTGTTGTAGAACTCGGTGTCAAGAACTTCGAACAGAAATTCGGAATACCTGGGTACGTTGGACCTGTACTTCATCTTGGAACCGGCCGGTATGATGTGGTCCGTGGTGGTATTGTCCTCCACCTTTATGGTTGCGACACCGGCTATAGTTTCGGGCAGCGGGTCGTTGGTTGGCGGTTCTCCTATGTTGGGTCCCCTGTATATCTCAATACTGTCCGGGTCATCGGAAGGGAAAAGTATCATTGAATCATCTATGATGAATTCATCGGGCATTGCGATCTCGGGGTAAGATATTCCCAGGTCCCTCGGATCCGTAATCTTTCCCGTTATTACGGCCGCGGCCGCCGTTTCCGGGCTTACGAGGTAAACATTCGCGCTCCTGGTACCAGACCTGCCCAGGAAGTTCCTGTTGCTTGTTCTGAGAGATACTGCATCGGTTTGGGGTGACTGGCTGTTTCCTATGCAGAATCCGCACGCGTTCTCTTCCAGTCTGACACCAGTTTCAATGAGATCAGCCAGGGCACCATTCCGGGCCAGCATGTCCACTACCTGCTTTGAACCCGGAGCCAGGATAAAACTTACATTTGGGTGCACTTTTTTACCCTTCAGGGTCTTTGCAACCACCATCAGATCCCTGTATGAGGAGTTGGTGCAGGAACCCACACACACCTGGTTGACATCCATGCCCTCAAGTTCCTTTACTGTGGATATGTTGCCGGGGCTGTGAGGGATTGCCGTCAGAGGAACAAGTTCCGACAGGTTGACGTCTATAACCTTGAAGTATTCGGCGCCAGAGTCTGCATCAAGCTCCTGCCAGTCTTCCTCTCTGGCCTGAGCCTTAAGGAACTTCCTGGTCTCTTCGTCACTCGGAAATATGGATGTGGTAACACCGCACTCGGCACCCATGTTGGTAATGGTTGCCCTTTCAGGTACTGTCAGGGTTTTTACACCGGTCCCGCCATACTCGAATACACATCCTACATTCCCCTTCGTTGTAAATATCTCCAGAATTTTGAGTATTACATCCTTGGCGCTAACCCAGGGCTTTAATTTGCCCGTCAGGTTTATCCTGATTACCCTGGGACATGTCAGGTAAAATGTTTCACCGGCCATAGCGAGCGCCACGTCCAGGCCACCCGCCCCGATGGCTATCTGTCCGATACCACCGCCGGTGGGAGTGTGACTGTCGGAGCCCAGGAGCGTCGTTCCGGGCTTGCCGAATCTCTCAAGATGCACCTGGTGGCATATTCCATTCCCCGCCCTGGATAAATATATACCATACTTGGCGGATACGGTTTGGAGATATCTGTGATCGTCCGCATTCTCGAACCCTATCTGTATAGTGTTGTGATCGACAAAGCTCACCGAGTTATCCGTTTTTACCTCGTCAAGGCCCATGGCCTCGAACTGCAGATAAGCCATTGTTCCGGTAGCATCCTGGGTTAAGGTCTGATCTATGCGAATACCGATTTCATTACCCGGTTCATATTCACCCGCGACCAGATGTTTTTCCAGGATCTTTTGAGTCAGTGTTCTTGCCATATTTATGTTACCCCCTGAAATTCAAATTATTTTTGCCGTTTTTGAATTTAGTTAAATCCTTGCATTGTTTTATACTGTTCAAACTTCCATGTCTTCGGAGGTGATTGCGCGATTACAGATTTAATACGATATATGTTTTCGAATAGGATGAGTTCGAATAAGCTTTATAACATATATAAACAAGACGCTTGCTGTCAACATTTTTTTGATTCCCTGGGAATAGCCTCCCGGCACTAAACGGTTTATATAATGTTATGATGGGCAGATTAAAAGGGCCACAGACAGCAGCCTCTGCGCCTGAATTCTCTTTCACACAAAGCCAGCTGGTTTTGGTAAGATTGCGATTTTCTTTTCACTTTACCTGCAACTTTAAGAAGCCATGATTTTTTACGATAGGTTTTTCGGAGGAATCCTCCATGGCCTTCATGATATGCGAGATAGAGGTTGTAGGCATCATTTTTCGCAATACCACACTTCCTGTGACTGAGGTTGCAATACCACCCGATAAAATCTACGGCATCATCAAAATCATCCCTGTCAGCCCCCGAGTTGCCCGTCGCCCGTTTGTATTTTTCCCATGTCGAATCCAGTGCCTGTGAGTAGCCGTATGCTGAAGACGGTCTGGGTCCGGGAAATATACAAAGACAGGTAGTACGGGGTGGTTTAATCCTGGCATTGAATCTGGATTCCTGATGCATTATGGCCATCAAAACAGGGACAGGGGTGCCCCAGCTTTGGTAAGACGCATTTGCACTCTTGTACCACTTCTTATTTTCACGGAAGATTTTGCATATGTTGTCGGGGTGTTCAGGGGCTTTTCGAGGGCCGACACAGGCTGGCAGCAGGAAGGTAAAAATACACAATAATGAGATTGCAATAAGCCTCTCAACCTTTTGACTAATCATGCTTTGCCCCTGTTCATTTGGCAGGATAAAGGGAAGGGGAGTGTAAGTGGATGAAATAACATTGTATTCACCCTCACCCCAACTCTCTCCCATCGAGGGAGAGGGGACAATTTTGACTTTCAGGTAACTCGTTTGGCCGAGTTTGATATAATTTGCTGATTTTTCCGGACACTATTCAGACATAAAGCATCGGCCTGTTCGGGGAACAGCTTCTGCTGTATGTAGGGGCCGATGCCCCCATCGACCTTAAACATGCTTTGTAAAAGTTACTCTCCATAATAATGCCTCAAAGTGGCATAGTGGAGTTTTTTACGAAGCCATCAATCTTTCTTTTTATAAAAAGACACGAGAAATTCCTCCTCATTCGGTGAGAGATTGAATTCCCGAGATGCCTCTTCAATGAGTAGTGAAAGTTTCTTTTTTTCAGTATCCTCTAATCTGCTCGAAATCCACTTTATCGCCCGCTTCATTTTTTCGCCCTTTGGCTGAATTGCTGCCATCCATCTTCTCCTTTTACAAATTTATTTATATATATACCATATCATTATGATAAATTTAACTTTGATTTTGTCGCCCTCTTGTACCAAATCTGAAATGGACGGTACATAGTATAACCACCTTTGTCTGAAAACAGGGAGTGAATTCAGCAAGCTTCTGAATGAAATGATCGTTAAATTCTTAGCATCTGTTTGATGAAATGGTCAAGCTGAAATGCTGAATTATGAATGGCAAAGGATAACGGCTAAAGGCTAAAGGTAAAAACAAATCTGACTTTTGATTCTTAATTCCTGGCCTTTAGCCATTAGCCTTTGACCTTTTGCCTTTGCGGCTTTGCCGCATTAGGATTTATATTTCCGGTTCAATTACGCCTTTAAAGGATTTCCCTGTTTAGTTCATTGATCGTGACAACTACTTTTTCTTGAAGTCTATGGGCTTGAGATTATATTTTTTGAGGAGATTATAAAAATCGGCTCGATATTTTCCTGCCATTTTAGCAGCTTGACTGACATTACCCTGAGTCGTTTCCAGAAGATGTATGATGTAGCTCTTTTCAAAGTTTGCTTTGGCCTCCTTTAGTGGCTTTAGCTCTTCAGGAGATATTTCCTTTTGATGTTGCAATAAATCTTCTGTGATATAATCTTCCTGAGCCATAGCTACGGCATACTCTATTGTGTTTTGCAACTGACGCACATTGCCAGGCCAATCCTTCATCATAAGTATTTGCATGGCCTGAGGAGTCAGCCCTTTTATCTTTTTATTCATGTCCGTTGTAAAGATCCTTAAAAAATGATCCACCAAAGGAGGAATATCCTCTCTTCTGTCACTCAGGGAAGGAAGATGAATTGGAATGACATGAATTCTATAAAAGAGATCTTCGCGAAATCTTCCCTTCTTCACTTCTTCTTCAAGATCCTTATTGGTAGCGACAATAAGCCTGACATCTACTTCGATCGGTTCCTTGCCGCCAACGGGATAGAATCGCCTTTCCTGAAGAACCCGTAGCAGCTTAGCCTGGATGGATAAAGGCATATCTCCGATTTCATCGAGAAAAATGGTGCCTCCGTTGGCCTGTGTAAATAGCCCTCCACGCGTCCTGACAGCTCCGGTAAAGGCCCCTTTTTCGTGACCAAAAAGCTCGCTTTCCAGGAGGCTTTCCGGAATGGCGGCACAGTTTATATCGACAAAAGCTTTATCATTCCGTTCGCTGGTGAGATGAACGGCTTTTGCAACAAGCTCTTTGCCTGTACCGCTATCTCCATAAATATAAATCGTAGACTCGGTTCTGGCTATGCGAAGTACCTGTTCAAGAACTATTTGCATCTTTTCGCTTCGTGCCACGATATTCGAAAAATCATATTTATCAGTTAACAGTCCTTTTAACCTGCTGATTTCAGTTGATAGTTTCTGTTTCTCGAGGGCTTTCTCAATTTGCAGCAGGAGTTCACGTGCATCAAATGGTTTGGTGAGATAGCTGTAAGCACCTTTTTTCATCGATTCTACGGCGCTTTCAATCGTTCCATATGCCGTCAGTATAATTACCGGCATCTCCGGATTTATGGCGTGGATCTCTTCCATGAGTGTGATGCCGCTCTTGTTGATCAGGTGCAGATCGATAATAGCAATATCAAAAACCTGATTACGGGCTTTCTCAATGGCATCCTCTTCATTCATTGCCGAATCAACGTCATATTGAGCCGATTCTAACCTTATTTTTATCAATTCTAAAAGATTCCTATCGTCATCTACGACGAGTATCCTTCTCATATTCATAACATTCCCTATCTTGTGAGTTCCTTCCTCTTTTCTTCAATTTCAATATCGACCTGCTTTGCTTTCTCCATAGTCTCAAGCACTTCTATCCATATCTTTGCCTGTTCATGCAACATACTTTTGGGGAACTCCTCTGTAAGTCTCTTGAAGTAGGCAATAGACTTTTTATAGTTCCTGTCGGGATTATTATAGTGGGCATATACCAATGCCATGTTAAAAAGGGCACTGTCCCCAGGGGGGGTGTTGGGGAAGAGGGATAAAACTTTTTGATTTTCCTCAAATGATCCCTTAAAATCTCCCAGATCAAGGAGTTTCTTGCCAAGATACGTATAATCAGGTTCCTGAATCTGTTTTGGCGTCATCTTCTTTTTTTCTTTTTTCTTAGTATTGGGCAGTTTAATATAAGACACCTTTTTTCTCCCAGCAGCCGTAAGCACTTCTATCCAGATTTTGGCTCGTTCAACCAGGGGGCTTTGAGGGAATTCCTTTGTAAGCCTCCTGAAACACCCAAGGGCTTTACTATAATTCATTGCAGGACTGCCGAAGTGAGCATATATTATCCCCATATTATAAAGGACTCTGTCGCCCGGCGTCATATGTCCAAGCAAAGACAGCGCTTCTTTATGTTCCTGAAGGGACAGCTTAAGGTTTCCCTGTTCAAGAAGCTTCTCACCGCGATACAGGTGATCCCGGGCTTCTAATTTTCTCTCCAGGTTCATCAAGGCTGTACAGCCAAAACAACAAAGTGCTATGATTAAACTGGTAATGCAAAGATAAAGGTGCTTCCAGTTCCCGGTGTGCTTTCGACCCAAACTTTTCCTCCATGTTCATTGATTATGTGCTTAACAATTGCCAGACCCAACCCGGTCCCTTTTTGTTTGTTATTATCGGGAAGTTCTGCCTGACGATACTTATCAAATATTCTTGCTAAATCTTCTTCAGGGATGCCGGGGCCCGTATCCGATACTGAAAATTCTATCCATTGATCCTTTAAACGTGTGGATATTCCTATGAGACCGCCATTGGGAGTGAACTTTACAGCATTCCCTATCAGATTTCTTAATGCCCGGCTTATCATTTCCTGATCCATCTTTATAGGCGGAAGTTCGTTTGATATATCAACTTTAAACTTTATGTTTTTAGCCTTAGCCAAGTGTAAAATTTCAACAAGGGGCTTTTTGATTAGGTATATAACGTTTTTCTCCTCATAGTTGTACGTCATCATGCCGGCTTCCATCTTGGATAGATCCAAAATGGAATTAACAAGATTGATCAGGTGGGTTTCTTCTTCCGCTATAATGTTTAAAAGCCTTTTCTGCTTTTCGGAAATATTTCCTCCTACTCCTTCCAGCAGAAGGTTTGTGCCCTCTTGAATGGAAGAGAGGGGGGTCCGAAGCTGATGGGACATGACTGAAAAAAAATCGTTTTTCATTTTATCTACTTCTTTCAGACGCATACACATAACATTGAAAGCGCCGGCCAATTCTCCTATTTCAGGCAGGGATGACTGCTCAAGGGAAATATCAAAATTGCCCGAGGCTATTTCTTGAGTTTTTTTCTTCATGTTTGAAAGAGGTTTGGTAATGTTTCTGGTTATTATAACAGATATAAGAATTCCTACCAAGAGTGTAACTGAGATCATGACAAGTGCTACGGAACGTGATTTAGCTGCGACCATATCCAGTTTTTGAATCTTGGTAAAGATATTCTTTCTGCTATAATCTGCCAGTTCTTTTAGCCCATCAATTGCCTTGTTTATTTCGCTCTCTTTTTTCTCTTCATACAGTCGTTGATCGTAGGATCGTTCCGATTTCATGTTTTCTATTTCTTCACCAACAATGGATTGATAACGATGATGAAACAATTTCACTCTATTCAGCAAATTTTGAGCCTGGACAGAATCTGCAAAAAGAAAAGCCTCTTCGAGGGCACTGTTAAAATCTGCTTTTGTTGCCAGGAATTGATCATAGAGTGTATAATCCTTCATAACGATAGATTTTTTTCCATAGCGCAGTTGGGTAAACAGTGAATCGATAAGCTTCTTCTGCAGGTCAAGCATACGATTATCAACCTCCAATACGGAACGGGTAACCTCGTTAACATTTCCCAGCAGGTACATGGAATAAATGCTTGCAACTGCAACCATAGAAAGGATGATTATATGACTGATTACCAATCTTGAGAAAATTGTTAATTTCATGGCGCTACAAAATACTCTGCTATTCTTTGTGTGAAATTATGACAGGCATAAGGAGGTGTCTGTGCTAAAATTAACTAGATCTCTATTATTTTCCCTATTTCTTCTTCCCTGCCTAACACAAGGGAGGCCAGGATGCCACTTTTTTCTCTTTTTAAACACAATGTGTAGCAGGTTTTTACTTGACACAAAATCTTTATTGCTATATGCAGTGCCCTAAAAAATTGGGGTATTTAAAGGTAGCAATAATGAATGAAGAATCACCTACATATCCGAAGTCATCAGTTTTGATGTTCTGGATATGTGGTGTTGTAATGATGCTGATGGTCTTTCTCTCCCCCTTTTATCAGGGTCGAACTGATACCCATGCAGTGGCTGATTCATTCGTGGTTCATGAAGCTCTGCCGGAGGGAAACACTGATTGTGCTCTGAAAAACAATGTAGTGTCTGTAGATACTAGGAAATCCGAAGGCTTATTTTACCAGATTATACAAAAAGCGGCCGATCTCAACGATGTTGATCCCGCTCTCGTAAAGGCCATCATTATGGCCGAATCCAGTTTTAACCCCCGAGCGGTATCTAAAAAGGGAGCAGAGGGCCTCATGCAGTTGATGCCAACAACCGCAAAGGCGCTTGGTGTCGAAGACAGCTTCAACCCTGAGCATAATATCAAAGGTGGTGTCAGGTATTTCAGGCAGCTTATGGATCAGTTTGGTGGAGATACCAAACTGGCTCTCGCAGCTTATAATGCCGGTAGCACAAAGGTAAGGTCATATCAGGGTGTCCCGCCATTCAAGGCCACCAGGTACTATATCAAAAAGGTATTTGAGTATTATCAGTACTACAAGGAAAGCATGGCACCTGAAACCGGCAAGGTTTAAGGCAAATATGTCCTTTGAGACTGACACAGAAATTGGTCAAAAGGGGACGTTATGCAAAGGCCTCACTCTTTAATTATCCAAGAACAATCAGTGCATCAACTGCAATGGCAATGGGCTTGCCGTCCAGTATTTTGAGGGGGTTGATGTCAATCTCGCGTATCTGATCGTAGTTCATCCCGATTTGACCGATAGCAATGAGAATATCAGCCAGAGCCTCACGGTCTACCGGCGGTTTTCCGCGAACAGCGTCAAGGATTTTTTTGCCTCTGATACTTTCCATCATGTCCATTGCATCTTCCCGGCTCAAGGGAGCGACGCGAAAGGAAATATCTTCCAGAATTTCGGTAAAGATACCTCCCAGACCAAACATTACGCAGGGCCCGAACTGGACATCCCGTGTCATGCCGACCACCAATTCGCGATCTCCTTTTACCATCTGTTGTACCAGAATGTCCTTGACGGGGGCTTCCTGGTTGGAAGTCAATTTTTTATAAGCCACGCGAACATCTTTTTCATCTCTTATGTCCATGGCTATCAGATTAAGCTCGGTCTTATGACTCAGATCTTCGCCCGAGCCTTTGAGAACGACGGGATATCCGATTTCAGCAGCCGCAGCAACTGCGTCGTCTTTGGTGCCGACCACTTTTTCCTGAGTCACGGGAATTCCATGCCCGGCTAAAAAAAGTTTTGATTCATGTTCAGAAAGTGTCTTTGCGCCTCTTTCCAGGGCATCTTCAATAATTGTCATATTCTCTTATATCCCTTCGCATTTTGTCACAAAGAGCTTATGAATGGAAAATCATTATTTGTCAATAATGAAAATCTAATCCACAGATTTCGCACATCGGCCTTAAAGATGTTTTGTAAAAGTTACTTCCAATTGTGATGCCGTAAAACGGTATAGCGAAGCTTTTTACGAAACCGTCAATTTTTATGTTCCTGATATTTTTGGTTGACGTGGAAAGATATTTCAGCAATAGAAGTTTGTTTATTTGAAACCTTTGCAGAATGTTCAATTTTGTTCAAGTTCAAGGAAGGCAAAAATTTTAGCCACAGGAATATATTGGATATTTCGAGGATTAAAATTTGATCCTGACGCAGAAATTGGTCAAAAGGGGACGTTGTGCAAAGGTCTCTATTTATCAACAAGTGGGAGGGTACAAATGGGGCTTAACCGGTTATTTTATCCGAAGAGTGTTGCTGTTATTGGTGCGTCACCAAAAATGGGTGGAGGAAAATTGCCATATTTTCAGATCTTGAGAATGGTTGGATTTAAAGGGGATCTCTATCCGGTTAACCCGGGATATGAGGAGATTGACGGTGTAAAAGCGTATGCATCAATAGATGATCTGCCCGAGGGAATTGATTTTGCTATTGTTGGCGCTCCCGCCCGGCAATCGCTGGAAATAGTAAAATCGGCTGTGCGGAGAAAGATAAAATTTGTACACTTTTTTACATCTGGATTTGGAGAAGAAGGGAATCATTCTCTTGAGCAGGAACTTGTTGGAGAAGCAAAAAAAGGTGGGACAAGGATCGTCGGTCCTAATTGTATAGGCATACATTCTCCTGAGGCTGGGGTGAGCTTTGACTTTACCGTGAAAGACAGTGCCCCGGGTAATGTCGCTTTTTTTAGTCAGTCCGGGGGGGCTACGAGCAACTTTGTGAGAATGGCCGTATCGAAGAAAATAGGTTTAAATAAAGTTGTATCCTATGGAAACCAGATTGATATCAGAGCAGAAGACTACCTTGAGTACTTTGGAAAGGATGAAAAGATACGATTAATTGCCGGCTATATCGAGGATATTAAGGATCCCAGGGCTTTTCTCAGGGTGCTGAAGAAGACGACACAGTCCAAGCCCGTTGTCATACTGAAAGGAGGTATGACAAATCGGGGAGCTAAAGCTGCGGCGAGTCACACCGGTGCCCTGGCGAGTAATCACCTGATATGGGCATCTGCGGTACGCCAGAATGGGGGTATACTCGTAGATAACTTTGAGCAACTCCTTGATGTTTCAATGCTTGGAACAGGGAAAATAACGCCGCAGGGACCGCGGATGGGATTTTTGGGTGCCGGAGGAGGTGCAGCCGTTTCATTTACTGACCTTGCAGTTCTCGGAGGTCTTGAATTGCCGGAATTAAAAGAGGGAACCAGGGAACTGATCAGTCAGAAAATCAGAAGCATAAATACCTCGACAGTAAACCCGGTAGATCTGGGCTTTTACGGTTTTGACTTTACAATCATGGCGCATACAATCAGGGCGTTGAATCGGGACAAAAATATTGACGCCATTATTCCGTATTTTTCTCTTGATTATATTACTACATTTCAGAGGAATCAGATTGAGAGCGGGCCGTATGCGATAGCAGAAGCAGCGAAGGAAGTTGAAAAACCGATAATTCCTATTCTGTCTAAATTTACTGAAGACGATATTGAAATGGAGAAGGTTAGAATTTCAATATTCTCTGCCTTTAGAAAGGCAGGCCTTCCCGTTTACTCTACCATTCAGGATGCTGTTTACTCGATTACACGGTATCTTGAATGGGTTAAAACTTAGTCGGCCAGTTTGCGAGAAGATGTTTTCCCATACCCCCACCTTCAGAATTTCGTATCATATTGAGTGTTTGAGTGAGATAACCACGGGTTTCCCTCGGATCGATGATGTCATCTATGTAATACTCCTCGGCTAAAGGATAGGGAGCTCCCTCCCTGATCATCTTTTCTGTTAGCGCTTTCCGTTTTTCCTTTGGTAGAGCACCATAAGTGACATCTGCTGCTATCTCAGGTTCCAGAAAGCCAATTTCTCCCGTTGGCCAGGCGACGATGAAATCGGGTCCCGCAGTTGGACCGCACATATTAAACATTGCCTGTCCATAGCTTTTCCTTATGATAATTGAAATTTTCGGGACTGTGACCTGCGCAAGAGCTTCCAGTGCGACCGTGACCCTGGCTCCCACTTTATTGTGTTCCGCTTCTTTGCCTGTAATAAACCCGGGTGTGTCGTGTAAAAATGTGAGAGGAATATTAAAAGAATCACAAAAACACATAAAACCGGTCATCTTTTCCAAGGCATCAATTCCCATAGCCCCGCCGTTTACCATCGGCTGGTTGGCAATAAAACCGACAACATTCCCATCAATTCTGGCAAGACATGTGATAACAGTCTTTCCAAAAAATGGCTTCAAATCGAATATTTTTCCGCCATCAACAATGGTTTTAATAATTTTATACATATCGTAGGCGCGAGTCCTCTTTTCAGGAAGGATATCCAGGATGTGATCCAGTTCTCTTCCGGAGTTCCTCGGGACAGGCCGTGTCGGTGGCAGTTCCTTGTTATTGGAAGGCATATAATCAAGAAATTCTTTTATGATCCTGAAACAATCTTCTTCATTTTCAGCGACTTGATCTGACATTCCGGAAATCTCGGCATGGACCTTCCACCCTCCCATATCTTCATCCGTATAAGTCGCCGCGATTGCCTTTTTCAAGGCACGAACTCCTGAAACTGATAATGTACTCCCTTTAACTTGTAACACAAAATCTGAAAGACATGCCTGCCACATGGGAACCCCGTTGCACTGTCCCATGACTGCCATTATCCACGGTGTTGTGCGGATATTTGAATACTGAGGAAAAATAGATCTGGTGCTTCCGCCTTCACCACTGAGGGAGGCGATTCCTACTGCACCCTGAATATCGGGAAGCCGGCCTCCTCCGGATTCGCCTAACCAGATAAGAGGGAAACCCTTTTCCACGACTTGTGCCCTTATTTTTTTTGCCTTTTTTGAATAGACCCGTGCGTTACTTGATGCCAGAACGGTGAAATCACTGGCTATTATGCCGATCTGACGTCCATTAATGAGACCGTAACCTGTAATCAAGCCGTCTGCAGGCGTTTTGTCTTTCATGCCGGGCATATCCGAACAGGCAAGCATGCCGAATTCCACAAAAGTGCCGGGATCCAGGAGGCAATCTATCCGTTCCCGCGCCGTTAATCTTCCTTTATCATGTTGACGTTTGACTTTTTCCGGTCCGCCATGCTGCGATGCTTTATTTTTCCTCTCTTTTAATTCTTCAAGCAATGTATCAAAAGCCATGTCA
>CAZKGS010000013.1:0-4714 GCA_964552105.1 uncultured Syntrophaceae bacterium | reverse complement strand
TGAAGATCGGCAGCACATTGTTCTGAGATCAAGACTTCTATTAATATTTCAAATAACAACCATGCTAAAAAATACGTTTTGTCACATACCGGGCATCAGAGAGAGAACAGAAAATCACCTGTGGTCTTCTTGGTTAAATCATGTAGTTCTTGACACAGGGTATTTCCTTTATATATTGTGAGGCAGTTTGATGGTTTTGTGAAAAAGTCACATATAAATGAACAATGAAATACTCCAACTAAATAAAAGGAGAGCTTTGAAAAACGCGTCCTTTCTGTCATTCTCACGAAACCTGTCCTCAACTCTGATCGGGGAGTGGGAATCCATAAAGAGTTGAAAATGCCGGATTCCCGTTTGCACGGGGATGATCATTTAGACTATTTATGGCAAAATTCAAAGGTCTTAAGAGGTTAAGTGAAATATATGAATACTTTCGAATCGGTAAAGGCCGGTCTCCTTCAAATCAGCAGAGAGTTTTCATCTTTCTTCGATACGGCAAAATCGATTCCCGGGATATCCACATTCTCCTTTGATGACTGGGAGAAGATAGGTCGTACCATTGAAGAACAGATTAATGAAAATATATTAAGGGTGGCTGTTGTAGGTGCTATAAAGTCGGGCAAGAGCACGTTTGTCAATGCGTTTTTAGAGGGTGATTATCTCAAACGGGGTGCCGGCGTGATAACCTCAATCGTAACAAGGGTCAGAAAAGGTTCAATATTAAAAGCTGTTCTTGATTTTAAGACATGGGAAGATGTGAATTCTGATATTGAGCAGGCAATGGTTCTCTTTCCGTCTCTTGAACATACTAACGGTGACGGACATTTTGACATAAGGCGCGAAAAGGATAGAAGTGAATTAAAGAAGGTGCTGAGTTCCTTAAGTGCCGATCAGATAATCTTCCAGGATACGCATGATGCGAACGCTGTCTTGCTTTCTTCTTACTTAAAGGGATACGACCGTATAGCGGCAACACTTTCCTGGGAAACAAATACTAGGCAATTTCAAGGGCCGGACTTTATCAGGCACAAGGATTTTGTAGGAGATGATTCCCTTGCCGTTTACCTGAGAGATTTGGAGTTACAGATACCCGCAAGTCAGAACCTTGATGATAATATTGAAATTGCAGATTGCCAGGGCAGCGATTCTCCAAACCCTCTTCACCTTGCAATGATTCAGGATTATCTCCTTAAAACCAATCTGATCATATACCTTTTGAGCAGCAGGACGGGAATACGTCAGGCGGATATCAAATTCTTGTCTATGATCAAAAAGATGGGTCTTATGGAGAATATCTTTTTCGTATTAAACTGCGATTTTAACGAACATGAAGATCTTAAAAACCTTAAGTCTCTTATCGAAAAAGCAAGAGAGGAAATATCGTTCATTAAACCTGATCCGGAGATCTTCACCTTTTCCACACTGTTCGATCTTTTCAGAAGGCTTAGGGCCGACATTTCTGAAAAAGACAGGCTGAGGACGCAACAATGGGAAAAGGAAACTGAACTGAGGGAATTTTCAGACGGGGAAAGAGAACGTTTTAAGGCAGATTTTTATAAGAAGTTGACCCTGGATCGTTTTAACCTTCTGCTGAAAAATCACCTGGAAAGATTTGCCGTTATGGCGGGCAGCCTCCGGGACTGGGTGAAGATAAATAGCGATATACTCACGAAGGATGCTGATGGTGCCAGGGAGATTGTTGATAAGATAAAATATGAGCAGGAACAGATGGCTCAGGTAAAATCAATGATCAGTGATACCCTTGAAGGAGCATCGCAGAAAACAAAGCGGGAGCTCGAAACGGATATCAATCGCTTCCTGGATGTACGCTACGGAAATATTATTAAAGATATTCAGGAATTTGTAAGAAGCTATAATATCGATTTGCGGAACAGTGAAGACGATCTTGACGGAATGGGTTTTTCGGCAACCGTTTATATGATTTTTCAGGAATTCAAACATGGTCTTGATCGTTTTATGGCAGAGACGATCAACCCCCGATTGATCCAGTTTGTCCGGGAGGAAGAGAAAAAAATAAACGACCTGTTGGATAAGATTGCCGGTCCCTACAATACAATGGTCAACGATACCTTTCGCAGATATGAAAAGACCTTGAGAAGCCTGGGGGTGCAATTAACCGGACATAATTTGGGGGGCGAATTCTCTTTTAATGTGGATACGATAAAGAGGATGGCAGGCCTCAATGTGCCACCCCTTGTCTCTTCACTCCAGTACACCACAAAGATTCGTGCAGAGGCCATTATACGTCTCGGTTATTACAATTTTGCCAGATTTGTAAAAAAATTATTCAAAAGACCGATTCAAAATGAGAGAGAAGGGGAAATTTATGCTTTACGTGACAGTTTAAAGAAAATTAAGCGAGAAACAGAGCGGTCGATTGTCTTTCATTTAGGTGACTACAGGAACAACCTGAAGTTTCAGTACATCTATAAACTTGTCGATGTGGCTTCGAGTAACCTTCATGATATGTTGCTCGATCGTTTTCAGATTTTTACAACGGATATATCGGAAATGATGGATATGATCGGTAAAGAGCATGAAGTGAAAGAAAAAGCAATAGAAGTTCTTACGAATATGGACGATTCCCTGCAAAAAATCTCATATCGGATAGATCATTTAAAAGGAAAAATAGACTTTTAAGTTTTTAATGTGTGACGGTCTCGTAAAAAGCTCCGTTATGCCGCTTATCGGTATTATAGCAGCAAGTAACTTTTACAAAGCATGCTTAATAAGGCCGATGGGGTATCGGCCCCTACATAATAGCAGGGCCTGTTCTCCGAACAGGCCGACGCTTTGTGTTTGAATAGTATACAAGAAAATCAACAAGTTATATCAAACTTGGCCAAATGAGTTACTTGAAAATCAAATCGTTCCCCGGGTCTGACGGGAGGCTTTTAATAATTAAGGTATATTATCCCTGAATTTCCGAGAGCTTAAAAAGTTAGACAAAACAAAAGATCACACAAAAGAGATTCCTGTTTCCCAGTCGCGAGTGCGACAATCGAACTCGTTGTTCTGTTTTCGCACATTCCCCTGTGGCCCTACTACACCTCCTTTTCCCCATTTTAAATAATAGCGTGCGGTCATCGCACGTACTTTCTTCTAATTTTATTGAACAGACCCTGCTTTTGTTGTTTCATAGTTCTTTATATCTTTTAATTTACAAATAAAATATCCGTAACATATTGATAACATGTAACAAATAATTATACCCTGTTTTATTGGGCATCTGCCCGCATATGGCATTATATTTGCTACTATATATTAATAGCTGAGACGGTAATTATATTATTGAGATAGTATCTTGATGGAAGGTCTGAATAAAAATAAAAATGAAGACAACGCATCTTCAGCAGGAAAGAAGGAAAAAGAATTAGATTTTTTCATATCAGAAAATAATGATGATATGAAAAAAAAATTAAGAGAAAAGGAAACAAGAAATAATAAAAAAAGTGACGATTTTTTTCTTTCCGATTTTCCATGGGAGGATTGCGAAGAGTAAAACATCACTACAGGTTGCCTAGCGGTGGGTGGTTTCAAGCTCCCTCCTTTCCACCCACCGGCCCCTTCATATAATACGTGCAGTATTGAAATCTCACACTGTACGTTTTACATATTGCTCGGTGACAGGCCATGTGGCCTGTCACCTTTTTTTTGGGGATCTGGAAGGCTGTCCGAGAATAGTTTCGTCGCAAGAGCGAGCGAAAATTTCTTGTACAAGGCAGCGAAGCCAAAAGCACCGGAGGCGTAGCTGTGCCTGCGGTGAGGAGGTTTTGGTCTTGCTAATGCAGCACGGGGAATTTGCAGCCAACCGTTTGATTGAGCGTTCGACTGAGCTCACGCCGAAGCCGCAACAGAAGAGTATTCTCAGACAGCCTCCTAGTTGAGCAAGCTTGCCGCGTCAAAGTAATAACGCATTCTCAGCTCGATGCGGTAGTCATTCTGTTTTTCACCAAATTCGGAGTTGTCGGGTCCTGTGAGAAAACCGGCCTTTAGCCGCAATTCGAGGTTTGTAATCCCCGTATAAAGAATCTCTGGGGAAAGAGAACAACTTTTGCTTTTAATGTTGTATATGCATGTGATCGATGGTGTGAGATAGAGAATGTCAAAAGGTTCTTTCTGTGTAATGCGCAGGTAAATATAGTCCATAAGGTTAAAATTCTGGAAGATGAATCCCATGTACCTGCCCCGGAAGGATGCTCTCTGTTTTCTGTCGAGACTGACCACATCCGTGTCGGCTACGGTCAGTGTGCCTCCCGCTGGAGTATTTAGACAGCCGATAAGGTTCAAAAGGGTGGTCTTGCCGCTTCCTGAGGGCTGACAAAAGACTGGAACTGTTGCCATTTCCTGACATTTATAACAAAACGTAATACTCATTTCCTTTCTTTACAAACAAATTCATCTTTTAGAATCCCAGGTCTTCGTTGATCAAAACGACCTTTATCCTGCCTTTAGGGAATGTTTTTTCCGTAATGGTCCAGGTATTGCAAATGCGGTCGGGACTTTCACACTCATCGCAGTAGGACGTAGTGGCACAAGGCACTTTTTTGCCTAATCGCATGGCATTGACGGGTGCTGCGTAGTTCTTGATACGGAACATGGCATCATCAACGTCGGGGACAATTTTATTTCGTCCTGCCAGTACAATCACGTTTTTGGGGCCGAAGGTAATGGCTGCCACGCGATTCCCTAC
>CAZKGS010000012.1:0-22562 GCA_964552105.1 uncultured Syntrophaceae bacterium | reverse complement strand
CCAACTAAATTGGAGAAGAACCACATTTAATTGATCTCTGCACTGCTTATAGAGCAATATAAAAAGGAGTTTCCGTGAAAGATTTCATTAAGGTCATTAAGGCTTTTTCCGATCCCAACCGGGTGAAGATGCTTAAAATGATGCAGCTCAGGACTGTGTGCGTGTGCGAAATCCAGGCAGCACTGGAGATAGCCCAGCCCACTGTGTCCAAGCACCTGAAGGTGCTTGAAGATGCAGGTCTGGTCAGCCATATAAAGGAGGGGTTATGGGTTAATTATCACCTTACAAACGGACACAGCAGCCCCTATGCGGCCTCCCTGTTGGGAAATTTGAAGCACTGGCTGGAAAATGATCCGGAGATAGTTCAAGTTGTGGAAAAACTTCCTGATATCAGGCGAGAAGACATTTGCAAGAAGTAATATTCCCTCGGATTGTTAAGTTAAGGGGATGCATTACGTAAAATAGCATATATTTTCTTGACAAAATAAACTATTATCTTACTATAAAATCTACTTGCGGATTATCTTTCTCCTATACATTTACTTTCCATCTTCCCGATCAGCGGTTATATCTTTACAGGTTTTTTAGAATCAATTACTGTCGTTGAGGTGAAAAAATGAGACAAAGCAAAGACATAGGTACACCGATTGTCGACGAATTTAAAATAGGCAGTAAGGTAAGGGAGCTCAGGCAGAAAAAGAATTATACTTTACAGGACCTGGTTACAAAAACTGGAATTTCTAAATCTGTTTTGACTGAAATTGAAAGTGGAGATGTTATTCCTCCCGTAGCCACACTGCTCAAGCTGTCCAAAGCCCTGAATGTGGGCATGGCCTATTTTTTTGAGGATGAGCTAGTCAGCGAAAAGATATCCGTTACACGGAGTGGCGAGCGGATCAGGCTGGAACGCCGGCCACACCATCATGAAGGGGAGGTCGATTATATCTACGAATCTCTTGAAACGAAAAAACCGGAAAAGCACATGGAACCTCTCCTGGTCGAGTTTCAGCCAATGGAGATTGCTGATATGGTTTTTGTGAATCACGAGGGTGAGGAGTTTTTGTATGTCCTTGAAGAAACGCTTGAATTTCGCACGGACGATCGGATGGAGGTTCTCAATCCCGGTGATTCCATCTATTTTGAATCGGACATTAATCACAGTTTTCGTTCTCTGAGTGACAAACCGGCAAAGGCAATTGTTGTCGTCTGGGCTAAAGGATAGAATCTTTCCCCCTCACCCTGACCCTCTCCCTCCAAGGGAGAGGGGGCTATAAGGAAGAAAGGAGTTGGCATGCTTGAGATTCGTTTTCACGGCCGTGGTGGACAGGGGACTGTCATAGCCTCGATTTTATTAGCCAAGGCTTTATTCCAGGCAGGCTATCAGGTACAAAGTTTCCCCGTTTTTGGAGTAGAGAGAAGGGGAGCCCCCGTTGAGGCCTATGTGCGTTTGGACAAACAAAACATTCTGGTAAGGACCAATGTTTACAATCCCGATCATGTTGTGGTACAGGATCGCACTCTGCTCCGGAACATTGATGTTACCAAAGGGCTCAAACCGAAAGGATGGATAATCATCAACAGTCCAGGGCCTCCCGCTGATCTGACTCCCTTTATGGGTTTTCGGCTGGCTTTTGTTGATGCCAGCAGGATAGCCCTGAGAAACCACCTTGGTACCCGCACCCATCCTATAGTCAACACACCGATGATCGGTGCCTTTGCACGTGTGTTTGGTATGCCGCCGATGGATGCGATTGCAGAGGCTATCAGAGAAGAAGTCCCTGTCGAGGTGGAAGGAAATATCAAAGCGGCGGAGGATGCATACGAAGAAGTTCAACTCGTTGGATTAATAATAAAGAATGGTGTATCTGAGGCATAAAATTATTTATGTTGAAATTCGAAATCCGAATATCGTTCGACTGAGCGCTCACGTCGAAGTCGAAATTCGAAACAAATCTGAAATTCAAGTATCAAATGCTCAAAACTTTCTTTGTTTTGGATTTTGTAATTTTGTTCATTCGAATTTGTTTCGTGCTTCGAATTTCGTATTTCAAATCGTACGAAGAGCGACCAGACAAACAATATTCGATTGAGGGATAGAAAATGGCAGAAAAAAGAGAATTAAAAAGCGTAGTTCCATTGTTAATCCCACGTTCTTATATGTCTACAGAAAGCAACCTGACAGGTTCATGGCGTTTTCTTAAACCCTGTTATGACGAAAAAACAGCGCCGTGCAGCACAGCCTGTCCTGCCGGTGAAGATATCGGACGAATTGAGATGTTGATGACCCAGGGAATGTTCAAAGAAGCCTGGGAAACCATACTCAGAGAAAATCCCTTTCCTGCCGTATGCGGACGTGTCTGTTTTCATCCTTGCGAAGGAAAATGTAACAGGGGAGAGTTTGATGATCCCATTGCCATTCACTGTATCGAACGTTTTTTAGCCGATACAGCCAGGCGGAATGAGTCCAAACCGGCTATTGATAAACTTTCTTCCAAACAAGAGAAAATTGCTGTTATAGGGGCCGGTCCCGGTGGTCTCGCCGCGGCTTATTTTCTCGCGATTCTCGGTTATACATGCGATGTTTTCGAGTCCATGCCTGAAGCGGGAGGAATCCTTCGCTGGGGAATACCTCTCTATCGCCTGCCCGTTTCGGTTCTCAGAAGTGAGATTTCTCGAATCGAAGATCTGGGCGTCCGTATCCACACGGGAAAACACATTTCGCAGGATTTTCTCGAAGGTGCAGGCAATGATTACAGCGCCATATTTGTGGGTTGTGGCCATTCCCGTACGCGCAGACTGAATATCCCAGGGGAAGACATTGAAGGTGTTGAAAACGGCCTTGAGTTTTTAAGGAAAATCCGCGAGGGAGAGGAGCATTCCTTTGATGGACCGGTTGCAGTGATCGGAGGAGGCAACACAGCCATTGATGTTGCCCGTAATATAATACGGCTGGGTAGTAAAGCCCTTCTCGTTTACCGGCGGCGCCGTCAGGATATGCCTGCTTTTGATCAGGAAATACAAATGGCTATTGAGGAAGGAGTTGAAATCAGAGAACTCCTGGCTCCCGCAAAGGTGGAACTCAATGGCAACGAATACACTTTGACAGTACAACATATGAAAGTTGCAGGAAAAGATGTGGATGGGCGGGCCGCCATCGAACCTGAAGGAGATAAAATCGAAGAAATTAAAGTTCAGAGAATTTTCAAGGCCATTGGTGAAGAAGCGGCTGAAGTCTGGTATAATCCCCCTGATGAAAAAGAAGGAAAACTGATTCTGAGCAATTCTGTGCTTGTCTCCCGGTCTCAAGGTGCAGCGCTCGTTTTTGGCGGAGACCTCACAAATAAAACAAAGAGTGTCGTACATGCGGTGGCATCCGGAAAAGAAGCCGCCATAGCCCTGGACATTTTTTTCCATGAGGGATTTGATGCCATCGAACCCAGGCTGAAGACCTGCGCGGTTGGAGACGGACCTTCACTATCTATGGAAATTTATATGGGAGGACCGCGCAGTCAGAGAAATCACCATATTGTTCAATATGATGAAATTAATACGGATTATTTCCAGTTAACCTCAAGGGTAAAACAACCGCGGCTTTTAATTGAGGAACGGCTGAAAACTTTTGGGGAAATAGATCTTAAGATTTCGGCCAATTTGGCCATGCGAGAAGCCGAGCGCTGTTTCAACTGCGGTCTCTGTAACCAGTGTGACAATTGCTATTATTTCTGTCCGGATTTAGCGGTAATCCGGGATAACAGTGCCCAGGGGCGGCATATCAATTATGATTACTGCAAGGGGTGTGGCCTGTGTGTGGTTGAATGCCCCCGTAATGCCATGGTACTGGAGGAGGAAGGCCAATGAAACGTGTTCTGGAAGGAAGCCAGGCTGTAGCTGAAGCGGTACGGCTGGCGAAAGTTGACGTCATTTCCGCTTATCCCATAACACCCCAGACCCACATTGTGGAGTTCCTTTCGGAATATTGTGCGAATGGTACCATGAATGCCCGTTTTTTGCGCGTCGAGAGCGAACATTCGGCACTGGCTACTCTCATCGGAGCGGCAACAACGGGTGTGCGGACCTTTACCGCCACTTCTTCTCAGGGACTTGCCTTAATGCATGAACTTCTCCACTGGTCATCAGGTGCGAGGGTTCCCATAGTGATGGCTGAAGTGAATCGGGCCCTCGCTCCGGGCTGGAACATCTGGACCGATCAGACTGACAGTCTTGCCCAGAGGGACACGGGCTGGATACAGTTGTATTGTGAAAATGGTCAGGAAGTTATTGATACAACCATCCAGGCCTTTCGTCTGGGAGAGTGGGTGAACCTGCCCGTTATGGTGGTTCTGGATGCATTTTTCCTTTCTCATACATACGAACCGGTAGATGTGCCTGATCAGGAACTGGTGGATCGGTTTCTCCCGCCATACGAGCCTAAATTTCAGGCAGATACGAAAGACCCCCGTGCATTTGGCTCGCTGGTGACGCCAAACGCTTATATGGAGATGCGCTATAATATTGCCGAGGCTATGGAGGATACCCTGTCTTGTTTTGAGGAGGTTGAAGACGAATACGAGGGGATATTTGGCCGCCGTTACGGTTCGGTGGAACCGGCACATTGTGATGATGCGGAAATTGTTTTAGTAACGTCGGGAACGATTACCAGTACGAGCCGCCAGGTAATTAATGATTTGCGTGCA
Organism: uncultured Syntrophaceae bacterium; assembly: GCA_964552105.1. Taxonomy (GTDB): domain Bacteria; phylum Desulfobacterota; class Syntrophia; order Syntrophales; family UBA6807; genus CAZGAK01. The sequence goes on along the minus strand of CAZKGS010000012.1, from coordinate 17,868 downwards.
AGAGGGGAAAAGGTTGGTCTTCTCAAGATAAAGCTATTTCGTCCTTTTCCTGTGGATATGATTCGCCAAACACTGAAATCGGCCAAAAAAGTTGCCGTTATTGACCGGAATATTTCTTTCGGGGCATCGGGTATATTTGCGCAGGAAGTGCGTGCCGCCCTTTGTAACCTTGCCGGTCATCCTCCCGTATTTGGCTATATTGTGGGATTGGGCGGACGCGACGTAACCGCTGATCTACTGGAAGATATCTACTGGCGAACCAAAAACAACGAAGTCCCGGAAAAAGAAAGCATATGGTTGGGGCTTCAGGAGGTATAAATCATGGAACTGAACGTTCTTGATGAAGAGTATATGACGTCAGGACATGTAGCTTGTCCGGGCTGCGGCGCTGCAATTGCCATGAGATTTTTTTTAAAGGCTTTGGGAGACAAAATGATCATCGTTCTTCCCGCGTGCTGCTGGTCTGTCATTGCGGGACCCTACCCCCAGTCAACTTTAAAGGTTCCCGTCATACACAGCGCATTCGAAACGGGAGGAGCTGTAGCGAGTGGTGTTAGAGCGGCGCTGGATGTCAAGGGAGATACGGAAACAACCGTCGTCACATGGGCTGGTGACGGGGGAACTTTTGACATCGGGTTTCAGGCACTTAGCGGTGCTGTGGAGCGGAATGAAGATTTTATCTATGTCTGTTATGATAATGAAGCATATATGAATACGGGAATTCAACGCAGTTCTTCTACGCCTTACGGTGCATGGACTACTACCACACCCGGAAGTGAGTGGAAAAAGATGCGGAAAAAGAATATTGTCGAAGCCCTGGTCGCTCACCGGATTCCTTATGCGGCGACAGCGAACATTGCTTTCCCAGAAGATCTGGTTAGAAAGGTCAAAAAAGCAAAGGCAATAAAAGGATCGAGATTTCTTCATATATATGCCACCTGTCCCACCGGCTGGCGGATTCCCTCTGAGATATCCGTTAAAATTGCCCGCATGGCTGTGCAGACGAACATATTCCCCCTTTATGAGGTGGAAGATGGAGTAAAGCACACCATTAATTATAAACCCAAGGAATATCCAGTGGACGAGTATTTCAAACTTCAGGGGCGATTCAAACATTTAACGGACCAGGATTTGAAACATATTCAAGATATGGTAGATGAAGACTGGGAGTTTCTCCTCCGAAAAGCCGGGGAGCATTCCTGAGCGGTTATAAAAGAATAAATTGCATTGGCAGTGAAACCCCGCTTTCCGGAAGGGATGCGGGGTTTTTATGGGACATTCTTTGAAAATACAGAAAATGCTAAATTGTTCTTGAAGAATGTGATTTAATCCAATAGAATTAAAGAAAAATTTAAAAGGGTGAATGAGCATGCCGACTTACGAATATCAATGCAAATCTAAGAACTGTCAGCATAATTTCACGCTGTTTCAAACTCTTGCCGAGTATGAAAAAGGGAAGGTTGCCTGCCCGAAGTGCAAAGGCAAGAGGGTAAAACAGGTTCCGTCGACCTTTGTCACCAACACGAGTCGCAAAAGTTAGGGGCAGAAAGGTTATCAATAATCCAAGATAACACACCAGCAGAAGAATGCGTTGGCTGCGGGTTTTGCTGTATTCGACATCCCTGTGCCTGTGGATGGTCTGCTCATCCGGAAGCCATCGCCAGAGGTGAAATATACCCGTCGTTGCACTGGAATGGGGAACGATACATGTGTAACTTAATGATGTTGCCGGGAGATGGGGGTAGATTTTACAAATGGCAGTTATATGCCGGACAGGGGTGCCGCAACTATTTAAATTCCTGGAGAAGGGATATCAGAGTTTCATCCGCTCGCTTCCATGATCTGCAACGGCATGAACGATTTAGTGGCCCATCACAACTCTAATGTTCTTCCTTTTCAGCATATCCTGTAATCATGGCGATAAAATCTGCAAAGATGGTATGACCCGTGGTGGCCAGGTAGATATGAGCGACAAAAAAGGCTGCAAATATAATAGCCATAATGTAATGAAAAGCAGCCACAACTTTTAAACCGCCGATAAAAGAAATAAAGGACGAAAAAAAAGAGGGATACATATACAAAATGCCGCTGATCAGCAAAAGGGGCATCATGAAAAACATAAAATTAAAATAGGTTGCCTTCTGCAGTGGATTGAATTTGTTGTCCTCAGATGGAGAATAGGGGTGAGGCTTGTTCTTGAAAATATCATAAGCATAAAATCTTGCCTGAACGACCATGCCAGGATGGATATCTTCCTTCCTTACTATATAGTGTGACACGCGTTTAGAGATCAGATTGTACAATAACCACAGGAGAAAATCGCAAACAAGCAATATTCCTGCCCAGTTATGTAAAGATATGGCATTTGAAAAACTTCCCAAAAGATTAACGCTGTCCGGCCAGTGTATCTGTATGCCGGACATGATAAGCACTATTATTAATACTGCATGAATCCAGTGCCATATACGCTCGGTGATTGGGTGCAAATAAATCTTCTCAGACATTTTCTTATTTTCTCCTTCTGCTGATAAAGCGCAATGTGCCGTGTATGGCACATCCCGCAAAAGTTAGAATTATTAGCAGAATTCCAGCGAGATCAAGAGCGGGAATCTTGTTGCTTCCCACAACATAATTACCTCTTTCGATAAGCTCCTTATTAGTGAAGTTCCAGCTTTTCAAGGAATATTTCGGAGCACCTTCGGCTTTCGTCAGAAGAATGCTGTCTTTCGTGTGACACTGCTGGCAATCTTTTATGGGAGATTTTAATGAAGGATCGTGACACGTCAGACAATCCACCTTTTTCAGGTGGAGTTCTGGCTGTTCCAACCAGCTATGCCTCTCAGGAGGAGCGGGTTTAAGAGGAACAAAAACATCCTTATTTGCTTTAACTTCCCATGATTCCGCATCCTTCTTTGTCAGGAAGAGTTTATTGTTTCCATGACATGAAAGACAGGTTTCATTTTGCGGGGTCTTAAGCTGAATATTGTGCGGCGTGGCAAATTTCCAGGTTGGTGCTTTGTCTATATTGGTCAAGGCATCCTTGACATAGAAATCAAACAGGCCGGGGCTTACCGGTATGTGGCGAACCGTCACATATTTTTCCGGCCGTTCTTTAGTAGTCTTTGGTCTCAAACCTATTTTGAAATCCATTGTCGAAGGATCTGTTTTAAAATAAGGTGCACCCGATTTGTCCTTGCCGACATGACAGCTGAAGCAGTTTTTGTATTGTACGGAGTGACAAACCTGACAGCTAACTTTGGCTTGATGAATAATATGGGTTGGATGCTCAAGAGGTTTCCCTTTTTTATCACCTTCCGGTTTTTCAGAGGTTGCAATCTTATGACAATCTTCACATTTTGCCCTGTTTGCAACTTCATACCTGTCGAAAGGTTCCTTACTCATGCCGCTTCCATGCATTTCATCACCGGTATGGCATTCCTTACACGCCATTCCATGCTTGAGATGGTGAACATCAGCCGGTATGCCCTCATTTTCTCCATGGAATTCTTTCCCGACTCTGCTTCCGTGACATGAGGTACAGTTCGTTTCAACAGGAGGTGTTTTCTGAAAAAGGTGTCCCTCTATGAATCCGCCCTCAACGGATTTAGGACGACTGACGTGACACTGACCGCAACTGCTGTGGCATGCCGAACAATTTGTTCCCATAGCGTTGTCAATCTTGTCGCGTACACAGGAATCCGGATTTGCTCTGAGGTAAATCTTGCTCTTGAAAGGCGCAAGGGTTACATGGAGGTTCGTCTTGTTTTTCGCTGCTATTTCCGGATGACCTCCCTCATCCATTGCATGGCACTCGCCGCAAGTCTTTGAAGGATCGGGATACGTGGGATCATGTATCAACCCTGCGTGTGCTTTTTCCATACTTTCAGCATTGGGATTACCGCCATGACACTTCTCGCAGGAAATTTGGCCGTGCACGTCTTCATCCTCATCCAGGAAGTCGGTATCAATAAGTACCTTTTCGTATGGCTCCAACGGAGCCACGGCTCCTCCTCACCCTTCCCCCTTTGACTCGGCAGGCTTTTCCACTTTGGGCTTTGATGCCTCAATAGTCCTGGTAATTTCAAGAAGCTTTTTTATGCTGGTATGGCATGATACACAGCTACTTTCTTCGGCATGAAGAAAAACGGGGAAATTCCATGAAACAAAGATAAAAATGGCAATGAAAGTTAAAAGAAGTTTGAAGCTGTTTTGTGCACCAGATGTTCTGCAAACAATATCCACTTAATATCTCCAAATGATTATACAACGCCAATAGTTTTTCAAATACTATATACAATGGAGAATTGCAAGACAAAAACAAACACCACATTAATTGGGCATGTCAAAGATAGCTGTGAAGGCCGGAAAGAATGTAATTAACTCCTAAGTAGGTGAAAATAACGGCAATAAAACCGATTATTGAAACCAGAGACATCTTAACACCTTTCCAACCCCTCGCAAGACGGGCATGAAGAAAGGCGCCGTAGATCAGCCATGTAATGAGCGACCATGTTTCCTTTGGATCCCAGCCCCAGTATCTTCCCCAGGCACGGTCAGCCCACGCAGCCCCCGTAATAATACCCAGTGTTAACAATACAAAACCTATAGATATCATTTTGTAGGTAACTTCGTCTAAAAAAGTTGCATCAGGAAGCAGATTCACAATGTTTACTTTGGCCTTAATCTTAAACAGATATAGAATGCTCGTACCAAAAGCGATGGCAAAGCAGGCATAGGCAAGAAAAGAACTGATAACGTGGCTTATCAACCAGTTGCTTTGAAGCGCGGGGATAAGAGGTTGAATCGTGCAATTTATGTCGCCGGATAGAGAGGCATACGATAATATTAAAAAAGCGAAAAAGGTAGAGAGGATACCGACAAGGCTGTTCTGATATCGCTTTCTCATTATCAAATAAACGAAAATAATGGACCATGAAAAAAATACCAGGGACTCATAAAAATTTGAGAGCGGCGCGTGCCCTATACCCAGTTTATACGAGTGAATCCAGCGCATAATTATCGCTGACGTTTGGAGCGTCAATCCGGCAACGGTAATTATCGATGCCCATTTATCCACAGATTTCTTACGGAAAATGATAGAAACAAGAAAAGCAAAGGCGGCGGAAAAATAGGTGAATGTCACTATGCTGATAAGAAAGGTATCGTTCATTTTATTTTACTCTACCGTAAATCCATAGAAGGCTGTCCGAGAATACTCTTCCAGCTTTTCTTCAAAGATTTTTCTGTTCTTGCTAACGCTGGCGGCGATAGAAATTTCGTATTTATCCTGTGAACCTGAAATCCTCAACCATATTCTCTTATGGGCGAAAAAAAGACTTAATATGAACCCCATCATAATAAGACAGAAACCAATCCAGACAAGAGGAACCCCCGGATCCTTGCTGACCTGGATACCGGTATAATAAAGCTTTGTAAAGTCCTTCAAAGTAAAGGTGAAACCACCCCTTTGCTGTTGATTAATGTTCCGGCCATTTTTTACTATCCAGAATATGTCGTGTGCTTTTCCCGGTTCAAGCAAAACTCCCAGTACTGCGGGGCCCATACCGCTGTGATCGGGTGCAAATCTGGCTATTGCAAAGGAAGAATTGCTCTCCGGGAGAGAAACTTTCTTCATCATGTTCAGTTTTAAAACAGTTTCTTTCCCCGTTACGTTGTTTTTTGCAACGATCCTGAAATCGCTTACTCCGGCGATGCCATATGTTGCCTGGCAGAACTTCAGTCCCTTATAAAAAAAAGGATGATTTACTCTAATTGTTCCGGAGGCAGCTTTTTTCTCATCATCCATTATCGTTAAATCGGTTTTATATTCTTTGGGCATACCAGTTTTATAGAACTCAACAGTAAAATCATCACAGCTAACGTCAAAACCGAGTTTTTCCGTTCCTTTCCCGCCAAACAGTATTGCTGTATCAGACCTGTTCCCCTCAACAATGTTCATCTGGCCGTTAAATCCCCATATAGTTCCTATTAATCCACCAGCCAGTATCAAAAGGATACTGATATGGACAAAGATCATTCCCAGCCTTGAGTACTTCCCTTTTTCTGCAAAGAAATAGCATGTACCATCTTCCTTTTTTACTTTTACAGGGTTTCCAACAAGGGATTTTATGAGCATTTCCGATTGCCGTTCAATATCTGACAGCTTTTTCTGACTCTGAAATGTTTTCCGGATCTGTGATGATCCGAAGACTGTGTCATCAACCCCTTTTTTCTCCGGGAAAATAAGTTTAATAATGCGGGGAATTTGCCTGGATGTGCATACAGTTATGTTGATTGACAATAATACCAGAAGAAATAAGAACCACCATGAGTGATACATGTCGAATATATCAAAAAACTTTAAAGCAGAGAATACGCAGGAGCTGTAAAGAGCTTTATACCTTTCGATGGGCAGACCCTGCTGGATTATCGTTCCCAGGATAGAGGTAACTGCCAGGAAAAGAAATAAAAATATGGTGAGTCTCACAGAGGAAAATAATTTATGTAGTTTTTTAATCATATAAGTCATCCCGAAATGGAAAAGATGAAATATCACAGATTTGAAAATGGAGTCAAGAATTAAGACAGTAAGTCAGCAAGATCAAAACTTGTTGCGGGATCATCAAATATAACTTGCATTTTTTTTAAAATATGTTACATCTCTTCGCTATCGGAAAAAACAAATAATATGAGTTTATGGAGGTAAAAGGCGTTATGCGTAGACAGATATTTGTTAAAAGAAGTTTGATAGTTTTCTTTGCTTTAATTTTCACTCTTTCTTTATCAGCTTACTGTATGGCAGGTGGTATGACTGCCAAGGATTTTGTGAAAGAGGCAAATAAGACAATAACGGAAATTTCGGTTGCCGATGCCAAGGCGGCGATAGATTCGGGGAATGTAGATGTTATTCTTGACTGCAGAACAGCCAAAGAATTTAAGAAAGGGCATATTCCAAAGGCAGTAAATATTCCACGTGGCCTTCTGGAATTCAAAGTAACAAAGAAAATCTCCAATAAAGATGCATTCATAATCTGCTATTGCAAGTCAGGTGGCCGCTCATGTCTCAGTACCTGTACATTAGGAAAGATGGGGTATACAAATGTGAAAAGCATGGCTGGTGGTTGGAAGGCCTGGGTTAAAGCTGGTTATCCTGTAGAATAAAACAATGATACCTGTCAAAAAAAGGGAGTGGTTTAAAACCATTCCCTTTTTTTATTTCAATTTTTTAAAAATTACTTATGATGTTGTCGCTTTCTTAAATTCCTCAATCAGTTTTGGCACTACATCATAGAGATTGCCGGTTACACCGTAGTCTGCGGCGTCAAAAATGGGAGCATTTTCGTCTTTGTTTATGGCACAGATCACCTTTGCATCGCGTATTCCCGTTACATGCTGTACCTGGCCGGATACACCCAGACCGATATAAAGTTCCGGTTTTACATGTACGCCTGACAGACCAATGCACAGCTCTTCCGGCAACCAGTGCATTTCCTCGGAAATCGGCCTCGTGCAGCCTATTTCACCGCCAAGAACGTCAGCCAGTTCGCGTGCCAGGGCCATATCTTCCTCTTTTTCGATACCTCTTCCCACACATACAACAACACTGGCTTCTGCTATCTCTTTCGCTTCTCGTTCTTTAGGTTTTCTTTCGAGCACTTTAACGGGTGACGGAGGGGGAGGGGGGAGCTCTCTCAACTGTCCTTTTCGTTCACCCTTTTCCGTAGCCGGTTCAAATGCTCGGAGCGGTATTGTAGCCATCACGGGCCGGGTGGGACAAATTACTTTCTGCACTGCCGCTCCTCCAAAAGCGAGGCGTTCCATTTCCAGCGTTTTGCTTTCATCATTAAGATTCAAGGCAATGCAGTCACTGCACAACCCGGTATTCAAGCGGGTAGCAATACGGGCAGCCATTTCTTTGCCCCTCATTGTGGCGGCCACGAGAAATATATCTGGATCTTCTTTTTGCGCCTCTTCAGTTATTACAGGAACATAAGCATCCAGGGACTGGTCTTCGGGGAGGGAAGGTAGTAGCATGACTTCATCGGCCCCATGGGAAATATATTCCTCGGCGAGTTCTCTGTCCTGCCAGAGAAATGCAGTCAGTTTTGTGCCCATCTTTGAGGCCAGATCCCGGCCAATATTTAAAAGCTCCAGGGTCTGTCCACGATTTTCTGCTAAAATCCAAACTCCAGCCATTTATCTGATCACTCCTTCTTTCAATAGAGCTTCCACAAACCCGGTGATATCTCCCGGTTCTGTCCCGAACTTCACGCAGTTCCGTTCCATGCTCGCTGCCAGCACGCTGGTGGTTTGCAGATGTTCTTCATATGTTTGCGTAAGGTCATCTTTTATGACGTTAGTAACCTCCTTTTTGGAGGCCATCAGTGTGTCTTTCACCCCCGGGATTCTGGGAGTATTGATATCGGGCAGTACTGTTACCAGTACCGGCATAGGTGCGGCAGTAACTTCGATACCATCTTCAAGTCTACGCTCTGCTATGATTTGATTGCCTTCGATGGTAAGCTTCTGCACGAAAGAAATACAGGGAATCCCCAACCTTTCAGCCAGGCGTGGTCCAACCTGCTGGGCATAGAGATCACTCGATCCCTCACCGCAGATAATCAGGTCATACTCGACTTTAGAACCGATTACATCAGCAAGGATACCTGCCGTTTGCGACGGTTCGAGGCTTTCAAAAGAACCGTCGTTGACGAAGTACGCCTTGTCCGGCCCGCGTGAAAGGGCATCCTTGAGGCCTTTCGTGGCTTCGGGCGAGCCTGCCGTAACGGCAACCACGCTTCCCCCGTATTCTTCTTTAAGACACACTGCCTCTTCGATGGCGTTGCGGTCGTAATCACTTAGTTTGTAGTTCACCGACCTGAAATCCAACTCGCCGGACGAACCTGCCCGTATGTATGCTTCATCTATGACCCATTTAAAACAGGTTACAATGTTGGGCATAGCCTGTCACCTCACTTTTATAAAAGATTGACACAACGGCACAAAGTAATATTACTCACTTTTTTCTTTGTGCCTTTATTTACGGAGTCTTATCGCAGCACGTTTCCTGAGATAACCATTCGCATGGCTTCCGAGGTACCTTCGTAAATTTCGGTTATCTTGGCATCGCGCATGAGTCGCTCGACCTTTTGACCCTTCATATAACCATAACCACCGTGAATCTGCACCGCTTTGGACGTGTATTTGGCGGCCATTTCCGATGCAAAGAGCTTGGCCATGGCAGCTTCCTTGCTGAATGATACGCCCTGGTCCTTTAACCATGCCGCACGATAGGCGAGAAGTCTGCCCGCGTCGAGGGTCATAGCCATGTCGGCAATCATCCAGGAAATAGCCTGTTGCCTTGCGATAGGTTTTCCGAACTGGATGCGTTCTTTCGACCACTTGATCGATTCGTCAAGCGCAGCCTGTGTGATACCGATTGACTGTGCGGAGATTCCGATTCTACCAAGGTCAAAGCCGTTCATCACAATCTGGAGACCTTGACCTTCTTTCCCGAGCAGATTTTCTTTGGGCACACGGCAATCCTTAAAAATCATTTCGGATGTTTGAGAGGATCTGAGGCCCATCTTCTTGAAATGCTCTCCTACTCTCATCCCTGGAGTTTCCCTTGGGACGATGAAAGCGCTCATCCCTTTCCTACCTGCATCTTTATCGGTCCAGGCAAAGACAAGATATGTGCCTCCCGTAGGTCCATTAGAGGTAAATGTTTTGGTTCCATTGATGACATACTCATCTCCGTCAAGGATGGCTGTTGATGTTGCTGACATTACGTCGGTACCGGCTCCAGGCTCAGTCACGACAAGAGCACCAAGGTTTTCCCCTTTGGCCATGGGAACGAGGTACTTTTTCTTCTGTTCCTCATTTCCAAACAGGAATGTCAACATACACCCGATGCCGACATGAATCGATACAGTAAATCCTGTGGATGAGCAAGAACGGGAAAGCTCTTCAACTACAATGGAATGAGTCAAATAATCAGCACCGGCGCCACCGTACTCTACAGGAATCGGTATTCCCATCCAGCCTCCTTCGGCGAGCTTCTGAAAAAGTTCGGCCGGGTGACGGCTATTTTCGTCAATTTCTTCAGCAATAGGATCAACATACTTTTCAGCAAATTCCCGTATGTTCTGGCGAATCAGTTCCTGTTCCTCTGTTAATTTAAAATCCATAATCCCCCTCCTTTATTTTGTTATTCAGTTTTTCAGTTTCTACCCGAAACGGTATTGCACGCCTGTGCCACCCTCAGGGTAATTCCATTCCAGCACCTCGATGCCGCAGGCTAAACGGCAAGTACCGCATTCAAGGCATCCATCTATGGTTAATTCAACTTCGCCCTTTTCATTTTCGCTGTACAGACCGGCAGGGCACACCAGAATGGCCTTCTTTAAACGGGGGTCTTTCTCCATGCCAGGCCTTATCTTAATATGCGCTTCTTCGCCTGGTTTGAATACGTCAAGCCCCAGCTTTGCTTTCAACTCCATCACTTCGCTCATATTTTCATCACCTTTCTCAGGTCTTTGAACATGGCCCACATATCTCCCAATGTCATGTAGCGCTTAATTGTCGGATACAGCCTGTTCTTGGGACCAGCCGGTACGTTATAGATATCTCTCATTATGTTTCCGGCCATTTCCGGGTAATGGTTGAAAAATCGTGGATTCCCCAGTGCCTCGGGAGTTTCCTGGAAATTCTTGAAGTCCTCCAGAACGAAGCTTTTCTCAAGCAGACTTTTGTATACCGCCAGTGCTTCGGTGCTGAAATCCCCTGCTTCTTTCGCCTTTAATACCGCCTGCGCCGCGTAATAGCCGGAAGCCAGTGCATATTCCATTCCTCTAACCGTAAAACCGATGTTCAGAGCCAGTCCGGCAGCATCCCCGGCTACCAGAATGCCATTTCCATACAGGCTGCCAAGTGCCTTGAATCCTCCTTCAGGGATGACATGTGCGGAATATTCTACCGTTTCCCCGCCTTTGATTAACACGGCAATTTCAGGACGTTGCTTGAACTCATCCAGAAGAGCAGGTGCCTCAACCCTCGGATCATCCTCCATAAGATCTTTTATGCCTGCAACGATGCCCAGGCTTATACTATCTTTGTTCGTATACAGAAAACCGCCACCAAACTTGCCTTTGGTAACTTCTCCCACAAACAGGCGGGCGGCGCCTTCATCTTCCTCCAGGTTGAAACGCGCATTGATAAGTTCAGGATCAAGCTCGATTACTTCTTTTAGACCTACCGCGTAATCGTGAGCCGAACCCGGTTGACGCAGACCGGCCTTTTCTGAAATAAGCGACAGCACGCCGTCACAGGCAATCACAACATCAGCGTGCAGTTCGTCTCCTCCGGCAAGGACACCATCGATTTTGCCATTATTTATTATCAGATCGTCAACCCTGACCTTACTTAACAGCATGGCTCCTTTTGCTTCAGCTTGTTCAGCCAGCCATCGATCAAACTTTGAGCGTAAAACACTGTAACTCTGACAGGGTCTTTCACGCAGTTCATTGCCATAATAATTCAGAGTAATGGAGCGTTCTCTGGCCATTATGGTAACCCCTTCATGAGCAATAAAGCGTTCAAGAGGCGCGTTCTCCCAGAGGTCGGGGAAAAGATCTCGAACCGGATTAACATAGATACGACCACCGGTTACATTCTTGGCACCCGGATAATCTCCACGTTCCAGCACCAGTACCTCAAGTCCTTCCCGGGCCAGAGTGTAGGCGGATGCCAGGCCAGCCAGTCCAGCTCCAACAATTATCGTATCGAACTTCTCCATCTTCTATCTATATATTTTCAAGTTGTTTGAAACACCGTATTAGATCCGTAACCTATTTTAGCGAAAAGTTCAACCACAAACAGATGGTTGTATGCCATGAAAATGTGTAGCGAGTGCAGTTCCTGTTACTTTAAGCGGGACTGCAGGGCTGCGTGATTTGCAGAGGCAGGAGCACAATTAGATTATTCCTTACATTTTGAAGGTTCCTCATCAGCCAGAGGTTCGCCCAAGGTGGTCGGGGTACTCCGCTCCACGAAACAGACATAAAAAAAGAGGTTAGCCAAAGTTGCTAACCCCCTTGATTTCCCTGGTGCCGGAGCTCGGAATCGAACCGAGATGGGCGCAAGGCCCGGGGGATTTTGAGTCCCCTGCGTCTACCAGTTTCACCACTCCGGCTTTCCAATAACTATATTAGCGGCACAAAAAATGTCAAGAAAAATATATTGACAATTTGTAAAAGCGTATGTTAGTTGTTCCCAATATTTTCCAAGAAAGCAAATGGGGCTGTAGCTCAGTTGGGAGAGCGCTTGAATGGCATTCAAGAGGTCAGGGGTTCGATTCCCCTCAGCTCCACCAGGGTAAATCAAGCACTCAGGGTTGTTCCTGGGTGCTTTTTTTTGTGCCTGTTTCAGTTTTAATTGCCCATTGCTTAATTGTCTTTTCTTGTTATTGTGATTTATGTTGTTTACTATTCCTGCAATGCTGGTAGCTTGATAAAGCAACGCTTTAAAGTTTTCTTTTTAATAACCGAATATATGAAAGGAGAAACGGTTTAATTACATTGAATATATCAATCGCTAACGGGACTGGCTGAAAGATCGGACCAATTGGAGGATGTGATGAGAATTTTAAAGATGGTACCGGTGGGGATATTGATCGCAACTTTATTCTTTGCCTGCTCAACGAAAGAAGATTCTTCAGAAATAAAAATCGGGGGAATATTTGCTCTCACAGGGCCTACTCATGAAAGTTGTATTCCATATGCGGATGGTATCAGGAACTGTATAAACCATATTAATGAGCAGGGCGGTATAAACGGGCGAAAAATAAAACTGATAGAGAGGGATCACGGATATCTTATTCCCCGGGCCAGGGAGGTTTACAAGACTATGGTGGAAAAAGAAAAAGTTCACGCCGTACTGGGGTGGGGTACCGGTGATACAGATGCTTTACGTCCTGAAGCTGCAAAAGATAGGATACCTTTTATGTCTGCTTCGTATTCATCAAAACTGGGAGACATAGAAGAAGCGCCGTACAACTTTTTGATAGGAGTAACTTATTCTGATCAGATTAAAATAGCTTTGAAATTTATTTTAGAGCAGTGGAAAGGAAAACCACGCAAGCCGAGAGTAGCTTTTATTTATAATGACACACCCTTTGGCAGATCCCCAGTTGCCGATGGTCGAGCATATGCAATATCTCATGGAATTGAAATTGTACCTGAGGAGATTGTTCCCCTTGATGCTTTTGAAGCAGCGGACCAGCTGTTAAGGATCAAAAAAAACGGTGCCGATTATACCATCATTCAGGAGACCGCATGGGCGGCTTCCGTAATCCTTAAAGATGCAGGAAAGCTGGGCCTCAATACCATATTTATCGGTTTGAACTGGTGCGCTGATGAAAAAGTCGTAGCTCTTGCGGAAGAGTCTGCGGAAGGATATATCGGTATGCTCCCTTTTTTATTTACCGATGAAAGCATCCCCGGAATCAAGGAGATAAGAGAATATAATAAGAGAAAAAAGATTAACATAGGGGGATACATTCACCGCTACATCCAGGGCTGGGCAACTGCGAAAGTTATGGCTGAAGGGATAAGAAGATCAGGGAATGATATATCCGGTCCCGGTATAAGAAAGGGCCTGGAAAGCATACGCAATTACAGTACAGGTGGAATTACCGCTCCTGTTACTTTCACTTCAGATAACCACAAGGGGACTGATAAGTTAAAGATTGGTCAGGTAAAAAATGGCAGGTGGGAGATTATTTCAGATTATCTGTCAGCTAGGTAGAAACGGGAAAACAATAGATTCCTTTTATGAAAGTTGTTTAACCTCAATTCCATAAGGAGAAGGGAACATGAAACTATCAATAAAATCTTCTGTCGGCGCTAAGCTGATCGGCGGATTTCTGATTGTGGTCGCAATGTCGGCTCTTATCGGTGGTATTTCATACTATCAGTTTAAATCGACGGAAACCCTGGTTTCTGATGAGGTTATGAAAAAGGCTGAAGCGCGTCATTTAAGCGCGCAGATTATCTTGAAAAGCAACTTTGTTTTCGGGTTGGTGAATGAATATCTTGTAACGACGAAAGAACGCAGAAAGGTAGCGCTGCGCATCATCATCAGTGACGGAATCCGAACCTTATGGGAGTATCTGCATCAGGTGAGTAATCAAAAGTTAACCCTTGAGGAAAAAGAGATGTTCAGCAAACTTGAAATTCTCTTTCGTGGGTATAGTGACTTAACGAAAAGAGTTTTAAGAAAATATGACATAAATGAAAAAGAAGAAGGTGCAACAGAGACGTTAGTTGACGAATTTCATGAAGTTCATTTCCGTTTTGTTACATTGCTGCAGAATTTTAACAGCATCGAAACCAGAGTAATGTATGATTCCTGGGATTTTGCCAGGAGTAAAATCCACACGATACAAATTCTTATTCTGACCCTCAGTGGGATTGCACTTATACTGGGTATTATCCTCGGTGTTGTCAGTACCAGAATGATCACAGTACCTGTTGGCAGGTTGAGAAATACTCTGGAGGAGTATGGAAACGGCAATTTCGACGTCAGAGCGGATATAATAAGAAGTGATGAAATAGGTTACCTCGCGGAGAGAGTCAATGTCATGTTAGACCTCATTGAAAAATACGCAGATGAACTAAGGCAGAGTAACCGTGATTTAATGAAGAGAAATGAAGAGTTGGATCAGAACCGCAGACAGCTTCAGGTATTAAACGATACGACACCGGATGCTGTATTTTCCTGTACTTCTGACGGGCGGATTGTCAATGTAAACCGTACATGCCTTGAAATGTTCGGGTATTCACGTGAGGAGATGTTGACTCTCAATGCATACCAGTTATGCGGGGAAGAATCTTCGAGAGGGGTGATTGAAGAGAAAATTGATCAGGCATTTAGAGGATATAGTCTGAACTTCGAATGGCTGTGCATGAAGAAAAATAACGAGGAACTTCCGGCTATCGCGAGACTTAGGAAAATGCAAATCGGAGAAGATATTTATATTCTGGCAGTTGTTACAGATATTACCGAGCAAAAGCGGGGGGAGGATGAAAAAAAGAAACTTGAGGCCCAGCTTCTGCATGCCCAGAGGATGGAGGCCGTCGGCACACTGGCGGGTGGTGTTGCCCACGACTTCAACAATGTTCTCCAGGCTGTTTCCGGTTATGTCCAGCTCCTTTTGATGAGAAAAGGGGAAGAAGATCCCGACCTGAATTACCTGAACCAGATCGACAAATCAATACAGAGGGCTGCGAAACTCATCCAGCAGCTTTTAGTATTCAGTCGTAAGGTAGAAAGCAAGCTGGAGCCGGTGGACCTTAATCAGGAGGTTCTTAATGTTCACAAGTTACTGATGAAGACAATTCCGAAGATGGTGGATATCGAACTGCGTCTGACCGGTGACATTGAGACCATTAATGCGGATCCGATACAGCTCGAGCAGATAATAATGAACCTTGCCGTCAACGCCCGTGATGCCATGCCTGATGGTGGTAAATTTGTCATAGAGACAGAAAACGTGGTTCTGGATAAGAATTACAGTAAGGTACATCTGGGATCTACACCGGGTAAATATGTATTACTTGTCATTTCGGATACCGGTTCCGGAATGGACATGGAGACAGTGAAACATATATTTGAGCCTTTTTATACAACGAAGGAGGTGGGTCAGGGAACCGGTCTTGGTCTTGCCACGGTCTATGGGATTGTTAAGGATCACGGTGGGTACATAATGTGTTACAGTGAACCGGGTCAGGGGACAACCTTTAAGATTTATCTTCCGGTGTTGAAGGGTGAGGGTATAGAGCGAGAACCGGAGCACGAAGAGGTGGAAGATATACGTGGTGGGGATGAGACCATTCTTCTTGTGGATGATGAGGAAGACATTCTCGCCATAGGCTGTAATATACTGGAAAAGTATGGTTATACGACAATTAGGGTTGATAGCGGGGAGAGGGCCCTTGAGGTTTATATGAAGGAAGGAGCCCGGATTGATCTGGTGATTATGGATTTAGGGATGCCCGGCATGGGCGGTCATAAATGCCTGCAGGAACTTCTTAAAATTGTTCCGGAGATCAAGGTTATTATTGCGAGCGGCTATTCGGCCAATGGAAGGGTGAAAGAAACGCTGAAGGCCGGTGCCTCCGGTTTTATCGGCAAACCGTACCGGCTCGCTGAAATGCTGAAGAAAGTGAGAGAGGTGTTGGATGCAAAGTAGGCATCCACTTTTTTCTTAACATGCAGGGCTGTAAAGGTTTCGTAGCACAGTTAGCTATTCACTGACTTTGCCTTTGAGCCTTTCTATTTCTTCCCTTGCCTCTACTAATTCTTCGGTTGTAAGTCTCAATCTCTCAGCCAGAATTTCGGCAAATGCCTTGTATAAAACAGAATACAAGACACTCTTTTCATTGTCGGATAACCTTTCCACATAAGATACATCAATAGAGAGACAAACAGTTTCATCGATTGCATATGCGGAAGCAGACCTTTCAGAGCCATCTATTACCGCCATTTCACCGAAGATATCTCCTCTGCGTCTCAAGACACGGAGTTCCTTGCCCTGTTTGACTATTCTGACCGTGCCGGAAACGAGAAAGTATATCCAGCTATCATAAAATTTTTCATCAATTATAAACTCTCCCGCCTCATATTTTTTCAGCTTGCTCAATGTCAGGAATTTGTTAAGATCCTTTTCCTCAAAAGAATCCAGGAATGGCATCTTTTTGAGATTTTCTAAAAAATCTTTCTTGGCTTGTAATTGATCTGTCTCAGTCATCGTATTTACCCCGCTTTGTTATATCTTAAGTTGAACGATTATATTTGTCATTATCTTCCAAATGAAGATAAAACAGTTAAATCACTTCTAAATATCATAAAAATATATTGTTGATCAAGATTATTTTGAAATGGAACCGGGATTGTCTCAAAATTGATATCTTTTCCTACACTTCGGTAACCATAAAAACATTATGTGGCATCACTCCGGAAAAGGCCTGAGTTTTTCTTTTAACTTTCTGATTCTCGTGTAGGATTCATTGATCCTTTCCCGGCTTACAATGTCATCAGCTACCAATCTTTTTATGATGGCGATGGCACGAGTTGCGATATCCTCTTCGAGAACAGAATTATTTGGAAATACAAGAAGATCGACGCCTGCAAGAATTGCCACTCTTATCGCAGTTTCGAGACTATAGAATGTACTGATTGCCTTCATCTGCATATCGTCAGAAATAATTATGCCGTCATAATGGAAATCTTCCCTGAGAATTCCCGTCAGTGTTTTATAAGATAAAGTGGCCGGCCATTTCGGATCCAGTTTTTTATTGAAAACATGGGCTGTCATGACCATATCGCATTTGCCCGATTTAATAATGGTATCGAACGGTTTGAGTTCAATGGGGGACCAGGTGTTTGTCACATCTGTGAGACCTTTATGGGAGTCGCCCGTAGAACTGCCATGTCCGGGAAAGTGTTTTATCGCCGACAGTACATGATACTCATGGAAAGCATCGATAAATGTGGATGCCTGACTTATCACGACTTCCGGATCGGAGGAGAAACTCCTTTCCAGCTTTCCAATGACGGGATTGTCGGGGTTCGTATTGAGGTCAACGACCGGTGCGAAATTCAGATTGATTCCAGCTCCGGCAAGGGTCTTTGCAATTTCTCCGGCGTATTTTCTTGTTGTGTTGATGTTATTGATTGAACCAAGGTATCGGGCCGATACGGAGGGAGGGAAGCCGAACTTTTCCTTTAATCTGTTGACCCTTCCCCCTTCCTGGTCGATTGCAATAAAGAGGGGTATTGAAGAGGCCTTTTGCAGTGCAAGGGTCA
>CAZKGS010000011.1:21024-22565 GCA_964552105.1 uncultured Syntrophaceae bacterium | reverse complement strand
TGTTATTCTTGTAATAACGAGCCCTTACCGTACCCCAGTCGCAGTCCTTTGGTCGACACTTACCCCAGGCATGGACAGTGGCGGTGCGACCTTTTACCGAAATTACAAGTTTTGTTATTCCCTTCGTTCTGGTATTGACATTCTTCCAGGTACCTGCAAAATTGTTCAATCCCGCAAAGGACACAGAACTGAATACAAGCAGGACAGCGACAACTGTTAACATGCAAACAAATCTTTTCATGGTAAAACCCCCTTTTCTTCAAGGCTCTTGTTTTGGTTGATGCGACTTTTAAGTGACTTTAACATGAGACTGTGGTTTTTAGGTGAAGTTTGACTAAATCGAAACAATCACTGTTTTTTGTTTCATATATATTTTACAAAAAGTCAACCCCTAAAAAGAAGAAAATATAAAGAAAATTGGAATGTTGCAACAGGAGCCCGGAGTTCTTGCCTTCGAATGCGACGTATCGAGTTCAAAAAACGGTTGGTTAAATAAATAGTTGCAACAGTCTAATGCCTCTGTTAAACATTAAAGCTTATCATAATAAATTTAATATATTTTTAAAAAATGGAAAATGTTTTCACCGTCACAGAGCTGACACAATCTATCAAGGTTCTTCTGGAATCGAGTTTTGGCTTCCTCTGGGTTACAGGGGAGATTTCCAATCTTCGGCAGCCGGGTTCCGGTCATGTGTATTTTACCCTCAAAGATGAAAACAGTCAGATCAGGGCCGTTCTTTTTCGCCAATCTTTAAAGAAAATAGGGTTTGATCTCGAGGACGGCATGAGTATCGTTTGCCGGGGGAGATTGAGCGTCTATCAGCAGCGGGGAGAATATCAGTTAATCCTAGATATGGCGGAACCGAGAGGACTCGGCGCCCTGCAAATGGCCTTTGAACAGCTCAAAAAACGCCTGGAAGAAGAGGGGCTTTTTGATCCGTCTCATAAAAAGGCAATATCCTTTCTCCCACATCGGATCGGTGTTGTTACTTCTGCCACAGGAGCGGCGATTAGAGATATTCTGAATATTACGGAAAGGAGATTCCCCTCCATCAATATTCTTATTGCCCCTGTCAGGGTTCAGGGAATAGAGGCGCCTCCGGAGATATGTGAGGCCATATCCGTTTTGAATGCAATAGAGGATGTGGACGTTATTATCGTAACCAGAGGAGGGGGATCTCTTGAGGACCTTTTTCCCTTTAATGACGAACGGGTAGCACGGGCCATTTTCGCTTCGAGAATTCCCGTTATATCAGCCGTCGGTCATGAAATTGATTTTACAATTGCCGATTTTGTGGCAGATTTGAGGGCACCGACACCGTCGGCCGCGGCAGAGCTGGTCGTGCCGATAAAAAGGGAGCTGGTGGAGACAGTCGAGACCCTCCATGCAAGAATGACAGGTGGTCACCGGAGACTGAGAGAAAGATTAGCCGAAAAATCAGCCTTTCTCCGTGAGAGGTTGAAAGATCCCAAAAGACGGATTGAAGATCTGCGGATAAATGTGGATGACATGACTGAAAAGCTTGCTGATAATCTTGGAT
>CAZKGS010000011.1:0-20924 GCA_964552105.1 uncultured Syntrophaceae bacterium | reverse complement strand
GATCTGCGGATAAATGTGGATGACATGACTGAAAAGCTTGCTGATAATCTTGGATACGGATTCGATAAAAAAAACAATCATCTACAGAATCTGACCGGCTTGTTGAAGCAAATGAATCCATCAGTAAAAATCAATAATGATTTGTTAAAGCTTGATAACTTGAAAAAGAACATGATAGCGGGATATTATCGTCTCGTTGACGACTTTAAGCATAAGCTGCAGAAAAATATGGCCATGCTGGATATATTAAGCCCTCTTGCCGTTCTGGAAAGGGGATACGGCATTGTCAGAAAATTACCTGATGGAGATATCATAAAAAACGTGAGTTATGTTACGGCAGGAAATCAGGTTAATATAAGAGTTTCGTCAGGTACTTTCAATGCTAAGGTAACGGAAGTTTCCCGGGAGAAGAAAGATGAAGGAAAAGAAGTTTGAAGAGGCATTAGAAAGACTGGAAGAGATTGTGAAAAAGATGGAGGAGGGGGATATGACCCTGGAAGAATCCCTTGAAGCTTTCGAGGAGGGGGTCAATCTCTCCCGTTTCTGCTCGAAGAAACTGGATGAAGCGGAACGAAAAGTCGAGGTCCTTCTGAAGGATGATGGAGGGGTTAATATTAAGCCATTTGCTGGAGGAGAGGAAAACGGGCGGTGACAGAATGTTATCATTGGATACATATCTAAAGGAGAGAAAAAAAATTGTCGATGAAGCACTTGAAAGATATCTCCCCGGAAAAGATAACTTTTCTCCCACCATTTTTGAATCCGTAAGGTACAGTATCTTTGCCGGAGGGAAAAGGTTAAGACCCATTTTATGTATGGCCTCCGCGGAGGCAGTCGGGGGTGATATACAAACGGTACTTCCGGTGGCATGTGCCATTGAGATGATCCATACCTATTCCCTGATTCATGATGATCTTCCCGCTATGGATGATGATGACTACAGGAGGGGACAGCTTACAAATCATAAAGTATTTGGAGAAGGGATAGCGGTTCTCGCAGGAGACGCCCTCCTGACGGAGGCATTTCACCTCATGTCGAAAAGAGATCTTCCTGGAAATGTAAGTTCAGATAGTTTGGTTGCCGTAATCAATGAAATCTCCAAAGCAGCCGGCTTCTTTGGCATGGTCGGTGGACAGGTAGCCGATCTGGAATCGGAAGGAAAAGAGGTTGACGAAAAAACGCTTCATTACATTCATGTTCATAAAACAGAAGCGTTGATTACCGTTTCCATCCGGGCGGGTGCAATACTGGCAGGTGCCAGCGAGAAGGAGCTCCAGGTCCTTTCAGAGTATGGAAGAAAAATTGGATTAGCCTTTCAGATAGCCGATGATATACTTGATATCGAAAGCACCAGAGAAGTCCTGGGAAAAGATATCGGGAGTGATGAGGAACGCAAAAAGGTTACCTATCCTGCCCTTCTGGGGCTTGAGCCTTCAAGGGGAAAGGCCTTCGAACTGATAGACGGTGCCCTTTCAGACATACAAGACTTTGATAAGAAAGCTCTTCCCTTGAGAGATATTGCGAAGTTTATCGTTGAGAGAAAATTATAAAAAGTATGGAGCGTGATTGTTATGGGTAACAAGAATGATGCCGGTATATTGGAAAAGGTAGATTCTCCGGAGGATATAAGGGCGCTTGATATTGATCAGTTAAATATCCTTGCGGAAGAGATCAGGGAAAAGATTATAAAGATCACCTCGAAAAACGGCGGGCATCTTGCTCCATCTCTGGGAGCGGTAGAACTGACTCTCGCAATCCACTACGTGTTTGATACGCCGAACGATAAACTTGTCTGGGACGTGGGGCACCAGGCCTATGCCCATAAAATAATCACAGGGAGGAGAGATCTGTTCCACACGTTGAGAAAGAAAGATGGC
Source organism: uncultured Syntrophaceae bacterium (assembly GCA_964552105.1). Classification (GTDB taxonomy): domain Bacteria; phylum Desulfobacterota; class Syntrophia; order Syntrophales; family UBA6807; genus CAZGAK01. Next base: position 19,047 of record CAZKGS010000011.1, on the reverse strand, counting down.
ATTAGCGGTTTTCCCAAGAGAGAAGAAAGCATCTATGATGTTTTTGATGTGGGGCACAGCAGCACCTCCATCTCTGCTGCTTCCGGTATTGCTGAAGCCAGATGCCTGAAAGATGAAAATTTCAAAGTCATTGCGGTTATTGGTGACGGGTCAATGACAGCCGGTATTTCCTTTGAAGGACTCAATTGGTCAGGAGATCGCGAGAAAGATTTGATTGTTGTGGTAAATGACAATGAGATGTCCATATCACCTAATGTGGGCGCCATGTCTTCATACCTGAACCGGATAATGACCGGTCAACAAGTTACAAAGTTAAGGGCGGCAGTTCAGGGTTTCATGAAGGCGATACCAGGTATCGGTGAGCAGATGGTAAAGTTCACGAAACAGGCGGAAGAATCCCTTAAAGCTTTTATTGTTCCTGGTGTTTTATTCGAAGAAATGGGGTTTCAGTACGTAGGCCCTTTGGAAGGACACCGGTTGGATCACTTAATAAAAAATTTCCAGAACATCAAAAAGCTGAACAGGCCGGTCCTGGTTCATGTTGTGACGAAGAAAGGTAAGGGTTATAAGTTTGCGGAGGAGGAGCCATCCAGATTTCACGGTCTCGGTCCTTTCGAAATCGAAACGGGTAAACCCATTGTCAAGCGTGGCGCTCATCCATCATATACTAAAATATTCGGTGAAACGATTGTAAATTTAGCCAGAGAAAATTCCAGGATTGTAGCTATAACGGCTGCCATGCCCCAGGGGACGGGTCTCGATCTTTTTGCGAAAGAGATACCGGAACGCTTTTATGATGTCGGTATTGCTGAACAACACGGTGTTACCTTTGCTGCAGGACTTGCCACGGAAGGATTTATTCCCGTAGTCGCCATTTATTCCTCTTTCCTGCAGAGGGCTTATGACCAAGTCATTCATGATGTTTGCCTGCAGAAACTGCCCGTGGTTTTCGCCCTTGATCGGGGAGGTGTTGTGGGAGATGACGGGCCCACCCACCACGGGCTTTTTGATTATTCCTATATGAGAACTATTCCCAATATTGTTGTTATGGCTCCCAAGGATGAAAATGAACTCCGGCACATGCTGAAGACTGCCGTGGAATGTGGAACCCCTGTTTCCGTGAGGTATCCGAGAGGAGAAGGAATCGGTGTTCCCCTTGATGCCGTAACGACTCCCCTTGATACAGGAAAAGGTGAGATAGTTCACGAAGGAGATGATCTTGCCGTCATAGCCATAGGTTCTACGGTATATCCCGCTTTAGCCGCTGCCGAAAAACTTAAAGGTGAGGGAATCAGCGCAAGGGTCATAAACAGTCGTTTTGTGAAACCCCTGGATCGTGACCTTATGTGTGACACGGCGTCATCGCTGAAGAAAATCATTACAGTTGAAGAAAACGTTCTCATGGGAGGCTTCGGGAGTGCTGTTCTCGAATTATTTCAAGAAACGGGCATCTCCGATATTACGGTCAAGATGCTCGGCATCAATGATGAATTCGCAGAACAGGCGACACAGGCTGAACTGAGAAGTATGTATGGTATCGATGAAGACGGAATAGCTGAAGCTGCCCGAGAATTGATGGGACGTTAATATCAACTCGAAACTTTGAACTTATCTATGAAAACAAAGAATCCCAGGATCAGGCTGGACAAACTCCTTGTTGAAAGGGGAATCTCACCGACGCGTGAGAGGGCAAAAGCGCTTATAATGTCCGGATCTGTTGTGGTCGGAGAAAGCTCTATCGACAAGGCAGGTACCCTGGTTTCCGCTGATGCGGAAATTACGATCAAGGGCCAGGATAATCCCTATGTCAGCAGGGGAGGATTGAAGCTTAAAGGAGCATTTGAAAAGTTCGGTATCAATGTCAAAGATCTGGTAGCTTTTGATATCGGAGTTTCTACGGGGGGGTTCACTGATTGTCTTCTCCAGGAAGGGGCAAGGAAGGTATATGCAATAGATGTCGGGTATGGACAGCTTGCGTGGAAACTGAGACAGGACGAGAGGGTTGTTATCTTTGAAAGGACCAATATCCGTTACTTTTCAGGTGAAGGGATAGAAGATGAAATCAATATAGTCACCGTTGACGTTTCCTTTATTTCCTTAAAACTGGTCATGCCTGTTGTAGTGAAGCTCATTCCTGAAGCTGCCGTTATTCTTGCCCTTGTCAAGCCTCAGTTTGAGGTAGGAAAGGGAGAAGTCGGGAAAAAGGGAGTTGTGAGAGATCCGGCAATACACAAAAGGGTTGTTGATGAAATTGCGGAATTTGCCAGGGGGTTGAATTTCGAAATCATGGGTACCTGTGAGTCTCCTATTACAGGTCCTGCGGGTAATAAAGAATTTTTCCTCTATGCGAGGAAGTAAGTTTCAAGTTCAAAGTTTCAAGTTTCAAGTTCGAATTTCAAATTAAGTGATTTTGAAACCTGAAACTTGGAACTTATTAAATGTGAGATAGCATGGGAGTTAAATTAGCCGAGACGGCGGGATTCTGCATGGGTGTGAGAAGGGCAGTTGATATTGTGCTTGATATTGCCCGGGCCAAAGGTGATGAAAAAATATATACTTATGGGCCTCTTATTCACAATCCCCAGACTGTTGATATCCTGGAAAAAAGGGGGATCGTGCCCGTCGACAGCATTGATGATGTTGACGAAGGTACAATCATCATAAGGGCTCATGGCATATCGTTACAGGAAAGACAAAAAATTAAAGAAAAGGGAATCAAGATCATCGATGCTACCTGCCCCAAGGTGGTCAGGGTTCAATCTATCATCAAAAAACATGCATCCCTTGATTATACGATTTTGATTGTTGGAGACAGAGAACATCCTGAAGTAATTGGTCTGCTGGGATATGCTTCAGGAAAGGGATTTGTTGTGAGTGATAAGGACGAAATTGATACACTTCCCGAATTGGATAAGGTGTGTGTTGTCGCCCAAACAACACAAAACTCCTGTGAGTATGAAAAATTAATCAAGGAGATCAAACGAAGATTTCCCTCCACAGTGACCTTTAATACAATATGCGATTCAACAGAGAGAAGACAGGCGGAGATTAATGAACTTGCCCCCCAGGTCGATGCTATGATCGTTGTTGGTGGTAAAAATAGCGCAAATACGAGAAGATTGGCCATGATATCGAGAAAATGCGGGACACCGACATTTCATATCGAAACGGCCGATGAACTAAAAAAAACAGGAATCAACGGGTACAATAACATCGGTGTATCTGCAGGTGCATCAACACCAAACTGGATTACAGACGGGGTTATCGACTATATTTCGCAATATCGGGAGGAAAAAAGTAAATTAAAGTTAAAGAGACTTTATAACCTCTGGATGTTTTTCGTCAGAACGGATATTTATTCCGCTATCGGTGCCGGATGTTTATCCCTTGTCGGTTCGTATATGCAAGACCTGAAGGTAAATATCTTAAATGTTATGGTTGCCTCTTTTTATGTTTTTGCCATGCATACCATTAACAGACTGCAGGATAGAGACTTCGGCAGGATGAAGGGGAGTTTCAGAGAAGCATCATATGTTCGTCATAAAAATATATATTATACCATTGGTTTTGTCTCGCTGGCGTTAGCCCTTATCTTTTCTTTTGTCGGCGGGCCGGCTCCTTTTGCTTTGCTTTTTTTTATTTCCTTGCTTGGTTTGCTGTACAATATTACAGTATTCCCGCAAACATGGAGTTTCAAGAAAATTGGTGATATGCCGGGCTCCAAAACCCTTTTCGTTGCCGTAGCATGGGCTATTGTAACAGTGGTAATTCCACGGATCGAAACAAGCCTGATACTAACCCCCCGCATGATAGTGGCATTCATGTTTGTGTTTACTGTAGTTTTTGCAAAATCTGCACTGTCTGACATGATAGATATTCAAAGTGATCGCCTCGTCGGACGAGAAACAATTCCTGTTGTCATCGGGGAGAATAATACAAAGAAACTTTTGAGATGGATATCGATGTATATGGGGATTGTACTCGTTGCCTCGTTTTTCGCGGAATACACTTCTTCATTGAGCCTGGCGCTTCTGGCATGCATTTTTTATATATGGATTTGTGTGAAACTTTATGATAAGAAAATTCAACTTTCCGGCATCGTTATGGAAGGATTCCTTGAAACGAACTATATAATCGCCGGGTTGAGTGCTTATTTGTGGATGATTTTAGTGAAGTACACTGGATAAAAAAATGAGAGGGAGTACGTCTATGAGTAAAAGATTACCCATTCTATTTTTTTGTATTTCACTTGCCTTAATTCTGTCGGCCTGTGGAGGGCTTCGCTATTCTCAGAAGGCGCCCGATGCTAAAGATTTTCATCCCGGGACCATTGGAGTTCTTCCCGTTGATATAGGTGCCTATGGTGAGGCACGGGGTGTTGTCGATCAGATCTTTGCCGGGATTCTTGCTGAAAAGGGCTGGTTTTCTAATGTAATATCGCCGGAAAGAATGAAAAGCCAGATGGGTTCTGATAGCGAATTGACAAAAGCTGTTGTTGATTACCTGACAAAATTGAAGACGGTGAACTTCTCTGATCCTGATTTAAGCAAGAAGATAGGGAAACATTATAAGATCGATGCCTTTCTTGTTGTGAAAGTGGATTTCTGGAATTACACGGTAGAAGGTGATGAAAAGGTGGCAAAGGTCGGCTTTGCTATAAATCTGGTGGATGCTCAAACGGGAATAGTCATGTGGGAAGCGGGGCATCACGAGGTTAAGGATTACTGGCTTATCAAGCCGGATCTTGCAGATCTGGCAGATGATGTGGCAAGCACGATGATTAGTCATATGCCACATTGACAGAATACGATAAATGATTATGTTAGGTACAGTAGTTGGTGATCAGCGGAGAGTAAAAAAATAGCTAACCGTTCACAGAGTTTTAGAGAATGGGAATCAAAAACATGGCGGGAGTTAATATGAAAGAAGAAGTAAAAGAATTACTCAATGATATAAGGCCCAACTTACAGGCCGACGGTGGAGATGTTGAGTTAATTGATATAAGTGAAGATGGCATAGTAAAGGTCAAGCTGCTTGGGGCTTGCAGTGGCTGTCCAATGGCACAGATGACCTTGAAAATGGGAATAGAAAAATATCTTAAAGAAAGAATTCCTGAGGTTACGGAAGTTGTTTCAGCTTAACCAATTTGTTTTCTGAAGGATTCCGGCTGTATGGGAGGATATGAAAATGGCCTATATTATTACCGATGAATGTATTGCGTGTGGAGCCTGTGAAGATGAATGCCCTGTTGAGGCGATCAGCGAGGGAGATGATAAATATGTAATCGATCCTAATCTTTGTACCGATTGCGGTGCATGTGCTGATATATGTCCTGTAGAGGCTATCGAACCCGGGGAAGCAAAAGAGTAAGTTATTAAAAGGGGACCCGGTATCGTCAGTGATTTCTGATTCCTACAAGTGATAGATTCTCCAATCTTTTCAGTTTATGAATAACCGTTCAGGCAGGTACATATGGGGTTGTTTATCACATTTGAAGGACCTGAAGGTTCCGGAAAGACCACCCAGATTAAGAAGGCCGGGGACTATCTGAGAAGAAAAAATATATCCTTTATAATAACTGAAGAACCGGGTGGTACCAAACTTGGGAATGAACTGAGAAAACTTCTTTTAAACAAATCATCTCTTAAAATTGCTGGAAAATCGGAACTTCTCCTCTTTGCTGCGGCAAGGGCTCAGCATGTGGAGGAAACTATAATGCCGGCCCTCGACGATGGCAAGGTGGTATTATGTGATCGCTATAGTGATGCCACCGTTGCATATCAAGGTTTTGGAAGAGGGCTGGAGATAAGTGAAGTCCGTTGGATAAACAATTTTTCGTCACAATTCCTCCAACCTGATTTGACACTTTTTTTTGATCTTCCTGTTGATGATGGGCTAAAAAGGGCCATGAGCCGAATATCAAGAATTGCAGACTCCTCTGTTGAGGATCGTTTTGAAAGGGAAAATTTGCGATTCCACGTTAGGGTCAGGGAAGGGTACCTTGCTCTTATCAAAAGTGAGCCAGAACGGTTTCGTGTCATAGATGCTTTAAAGGATATTCCTGAAGTGCACCGTGAGGTATGTTTTCACTTAGACAAATCGTTAAAGAGGCTAAAGGTTAAAGGTTGAAGGCTAAAGGATTAGGGATTAAGGGGATAATCTTCTCCGGGTCTTTAGCATTTAACTCTCAGTTCTCATTGCTCAGCCCTTTCCGGCTTTGCCGTCTTAGGAGGAGGGTTATGTCCTTCAAGAACATTTATGGTCAGGACAAACAGATAGCAATATTGAAATGTGCGATGAAAACGGAACGTGTTGCCCATGCCTATCTTTTTTGTGGCATGAAAGGCATAGGCAAAAGATCTACTGCCGGAGTCTTTGCCAAAGCCCTGAACTGTAAAGGAGGAGAGATTGATTCCTGCGGTTCTTGTTCATCATGCAGAAAGATAGATCACGGGGTTCACCCCGATGTTATTACGATAGAAGCTGAAGGGGTTTTTATCAAAATTCAGGATATTAGGGATTTACAAAATCAGATAAAATTCAAGCCCTTTGAGGGAAAAAAAAGGGTTTTCATAGTAGTAGATGCAGAAAAAATGAGCATTCCTTCTGCCAATGCCCTTTTGAAAACGCTTGAGGAGCCAAACCCGTCCAATATTTTGATATTGGTAACGTCTCGTCCATATCTGCTCCCGGGGACAATTATCTCCCGATGTCAAAAGATACAGTTTAATCCTGTCCGAAAGGACACAATAATTTCTTTTTTAGAGGACAGGACATCTCTGGACAGGAACTCGGCCAGTCTGCTTGCCTCATCAGCCAGGGGAAGTATAGGGAAGGCTTTGGAAATGATGAGGGAATCTTATTTAACGGTTAAAAATGAGGTGATTGAAAAGCTTGTTGATTGGGAAAGCGAGAGGGATCCTTTAATATTTTTTTCCTTCGTGGATGATTTTGGAGAAGGCAGAAAAGAGATTACAGAAAGACTGAATGTCTTGATGGACTGGTATAGAGATATGTTGGTTTACAAGGAAACAGGAGAAACAGATCGTTTGATAAATCAGGATATTATAAATATTACGAGACAATTTTCTGAAAGACTTTCAGGATATGATATTTTAAAGAGTGTTAAGGCTATTAATCAGGCATATACGGCCATAGAACAGAATGCCAATAAACAGTTGACTTTGGAATCGATGATGTTTAAACTTTTCACGGTTTAAATATAGTATTTCAAAGATCTCAATCTTTATGTGTAAGAAAGTTATATGCGTCCAATGGTACAGAGAGTAGATTCAGATAAAAATATTATAGGCGTGCGGTTTAAAAAAAGGGGAAAAGAGTATTCCTTTGATGCTTCTTATATCTCATTGAAAAGGGGTGATAAGGTTATTGTCAATACGGAGAGCGGTTTGGCCATTGGATCTGTCGTCACGGAAGTCAAGCTTTTGCCCCGGCATGAATTGCCGGAAAATTTAAAAAAAGTTGTGCGGAAGGCTAATGAGGAAGACCTGAAGATTGAGGCAGAAAACATTGAGATTGGAAAAAGTGCGTTTGCCTTTTGTTCGGAAAAGATAAAAGAGAGAAGTCTTCCAATGAAACTGATAGACGTTGAGAGCCTTTTTGATAAAAGCAAGATAGTTTTTTACTTTACGGCGGAAAGCAGAGTTGATTTTAGAGAGCTTGTCAAAGACCTTGTGCAGGAATTTAAAACGAGAATCGAGTTACGGCAAATCTGGGTGAGAAGCGAAGCCCGGATACTGGGAGGCATAGGTATCTGTGGCAGAGAGCTCTGTTGTTTAAGCTTTCTCAACAGTTTTGAACCGGTGTCAATCAAGATGGCAAAAGAGCAAAACATGTTGCTCAATCCGGAAAAAATATCGGGGCGTTGCGGAAGACTTATGTGCTGTCTTGCATTTGAATATGATAATTATGTTAAGGCAAAAAGAAAAATGCCCAAATGCGGGATGTCTGTCCAAACTTCTGACGGGCGAGGGACGGTAACAAAACAGAACATTCTCGAAGAAACAGTTGTCGTAGTATTGCCGGATGGGAAAGAGGTAGAAATTTCCGCCCAGGAAATTATGGAGAGAAGCTCTTTCGGTCTGTAATAGATTTGGGAAAAGACGAAATTTTTAATTTGGAGTGAAATATCATGAAAAAGGCTTTTTATGTCACAACACCTATCTATTATGTTAATGCGTCACCCCATATCGGTCATGCCTATACAACCATTGTGGCCGATGTAATGGCAAGATTTTATAGGATGTCCGGGTATGAGACATATTTTCTTACAGGTACGGACGAACACGGGGATAAGGTAGCCGAAGCCGCTGCAGAAGCGAATATCGCTCCAAAAGAGTATGCAGACGGAATCAGCTCTCAATTCAGGGAACTCTGGCCTGAGCTTTCTATAACAAATGACTATTTCATAAGGACAACAGATGCAAATCATATAGAAACGGTCAGATCAATCCTTCAGAAGGTCCACGATTCAGGAGATATTTATTTCGGGAGCTATGAAGGATATTATTGCGTTGGATGTGAGCGATTTTACAGGGAAAACGAACTGGTGGACGGCAAGTGTCCCGATCATCAAACAGTTCCCGAGTATAGAAAAGAAAGTAATTACTTCTTTAAAATGAGTAAATATCAGGACTGGCTGATTCAGCATATAAAAGACAACCCTGATTTTATCAGGCCGGAGCGATATAAAAATGAGGTGCTTGCTTTTTTGAGGGTGCCACTTGAGGATCTATGTATTTCAAGGCCGAAAACAAGACTTGCCTGGGGTATCACCCTGCCTTTTGATGAAAATTATGTGACGTATGTCTGGTTTGATGCGCTTATCAACTATGTTACGGGAATAGATTATCCGCAAGGGAAAAACTTTGAAACCTTCTGGCCTGTTTGTGAACATCTGATAGCAAAAGATATTCTCAAACCCCACGGAATTTACTGGTCTACTATGCTGAAGGCTGCAGGAATAGAACCATTCAAACATTTAAATGTCCATGGCTACTGGAATATCGAAGAAAGCAAAATGTCAAAAAGCAGAGGGACCGTCGTAAGACCACTGGATCTGAAGGATAAATACGGACTGGATGCATTCAGATATTTTCTTTTACGGGAGATGGTGTTTGGCCTTGATGCAAACTTCAGCGAAGAAAATTTTGTGCATAGAATAAACTCCGACCTGGCCAACGATCTGGGAAACCTTGTCAGCAGGGCGCTCACCATGGCGCTAAAGTACTGTGATGGTAAAGTGCCCGAAGTCGGTGTTCGGACAGAAGAAGATACGGCACTTATTGAACGGGCAGAAAACCTGCTTTCTGAAGTGGAAAGTTCTTTCCGAGCGCTATCCTTTCATAAGGCACTCCTTTCCGTATGGGATTTCATCAGCATGACGAACAAGTATATTGTGACACAGGAGCCCTGGGTCTTGGCGAAGGATTCCTCTACCAGAGAAAGATTAGAGACGGTTGTGTACAATATTCTGGAGGCCCTCCGCATCACTGCCGTTCTTATATCCCCCGTTATGCCGGATTGCTCAAAGGAACTTATGAATCGGTTAGGAATAGAAGATGTAGACTCTCAGAATTTTGATAGTATTGGAAAGTGGGGTGACCTGTCTTCCGGCAATACTCTGACACGCGGTGACGCACTGTTTCCTCGTGTTAAATACGAAAAAGAAGAAGTGCCCGAGGTGAAAAAACTTACCGGTATAAAAGAGGAAATATCCTTCGAAGATTTCGAAAAGGTGGATATCAGAGTAGCCCGGATTATCGAGGCCGAAACGGTCTCAAAATCAAACAAGTTGTTAAAATTAAAGATTGACATAGGTGAGGAAAGAACCATTGTCGCCGGTATGGGAAAGGATTACAAACCTGATGATTTAATAGGGAAACAGATAGCCGTTGTAATCAATCTAAAACCGACAAAATTGATGGGAGTTGAATCTCACGGCATGCTCCTGGCAACGGATAAAGATAAGGGACTTGCTCTGGTATCTTTTGATGATGAAGCAAAAGTGGGAGCAAAGGTGAGATAAAGTTCCTTTATGACTGCAGCTTTTCCCTGAGACGTTTGCAAGGTTTGCAAACGTCTCAGTTTGTTATTTCCTCAGTGCGGCAGGGACATCCAGCGGAACATCTACGGGTTTTACAAATTTTGCCACAACATCTCCTGTATCCTTTATATTTAACTGGTCGAAAAGGAATGAAAACTGGTTTTCCAGTTCTATACCAAGTGCATCCAATACATCAGCGGGCAAATCCCACATCTCTTTTTTAAAGGAACCGAATCCCTTTTTCCTCGTCTTGTAGATAAACTGTTCTTCCGTATCCTTTTCCTTCTTTTCAGCACGCAGCTCGGTATTGATGTATTCGTAAATTTTATTTCTTAATTCAGCCGGAAAAACTTTGCTGTCGTAAATAATATTCTGAAATCCTGTTGCCAGGTGGATTTCAGAGGTCTCCGTCTTGGGAAACTTATTAAATGCCTCGTTCGGAAGGGTTGAAGCCCCGTGCTGAACAGCGCCGGAAAGGTCGTAGTCTGATTTCGCTGCCTCGGAAATATTTTTCAATGTTTCAAAATCAATCTTTACCTTTGCTATTGAACCATCCGGCAATGGAACACCCCCATGGGTCGTCCCTGTCTGTATGCTGATTTTGCTGATTCCTTTCAGCCCTTCACCTTTTTTACGCAGTTCTTCCAGATAACTATCCATAAATATATTAAACTCTTCAACGGTGGTGTTTTTATCACCTATTTCACCTATTTCACCACCCACAGAAACGGTTATCCCTCCCGGTTCGATACTTCTGATCAAAGCCGTCATGTCAGCGGTAATCCTGTAATTTCCTTCCTGCTGTTCCTTGATGGTAGGTCTGTTGAGATCAACAACTGTCGATGCATCGATATCAATATTATAAAATCCGTCTCGTACCGCTTCTTTAATTAGCGCTTCAACTGCTCCGGTTTCCGTATCAGGCTCCCGGGCATATTTTTTTGCATTAATCTGGAAATGATCTCCCTGCAGGAAAATTGGACCGCGGAACCCTGTCTTTAGGGCAGCAGCGGTTATCGCTGCAGTGTATTCAAAAGGACGCTGGCCTGTATAACCAATTTCTGAACGGGCAATTTCAAATATTAACGCCCCCGCGTTTTTCTTTAAAGCGGCACGAAATACCGCCTGAGCGCTATAGTACGCAATTCCACGGAGATTGATAGCCGGCACGGTAAATCCGGAAACATCTTTCTTGCCCATTGCTTCATAAAGAGGCTGGATGGATAAAGAAAAAATGCCCAATGCTACGCCCGCCCGTCGAATCAGCCAGTAGGCCGCCTCTTTTATCTGTTCATTGGTGCTGAACACGGCGGTATAAATCAGATCGTCAATAAGTTCATCTTGAAGCTTTGATTCATTAAGCACCTTCACATGACCCCCGTCAACCTCCAAGATGCCTTCGATACCCTGTTTTAACTGATCAATATCTTGAAAAGTCATGTTGACCCCCTTAATATGATGTGATTTTACGCAAGGACAGAGAAAAGTGGATTTATCTATTGAGCCTTGCTTAAGAATTCCCTGGCTCTTTCTACCTCAAACCGGCTTCCTATATAAATTGGACTTCTCTGATCGATCGATTCAGGTTTAATTGAGAGGATATCTTCTTTTCCGTTTGTAGCCATTCCTCCCGCCTGTGTGATTAAAAATGCCATGGGCTGAAGTTCGAAAATCAATCGTAACTTACCCTTTTTATTGTTTTTCAGAGCAGGATACGAAAAAATGCCTCCCCTTTTGATAAGAATCTGGTTGAAATCGGGTACAAATCCTCCACTGTATCGTAATTTATATCCCTCATCTTCCAGGGATTCTATAAATTTAAGATGTTCCGGCAACCAGTCCTTTCTCAGGCCTCCGAGACCGTAAATCGAGCCTTTCTCATTTAATGTGATATTTTCGTCCGCGAGAACATATTCTCCCTCCCTGTTTAAGACAAACTCATGGGTTCCATTGCCTGCCGAATAGATCATTGTAATAAGGGGGCCATAAGTAATATACATGGCCGCCACGAGACTCTCTTCCCCTTTTTCCAAAACCGAGTCGCGGTGAATGCCAATGATCGTGCCGATGGCCAGATTTGTATCTACTAAAGAGGAGCCATCGAGAGGGTCTGCCGTTATGGAATATCGTTCGTTTCCTTTACCGACTCGAATTATTTCAGACTGTTCTTCTGATGCATAATCTTTTACAAAACCTGAGAACTTAAACTGACTCTTGAGAATTTCATCGGCGCTTCTGTCAAGAGCGAGCTGTTCCTCCCCATAAATATTTCTAAAGCCGGCCAATTTTCGATTCGACTCATGGATCTTTGCTGAAATATATTTTCCCGTGACAGCGATCTGCCAGATCAATCTGCGGAGTTCCGTTTCAATGCCAGCCATCCACATATGTCTTCTCAGATCAACAAATTCTCTCGTGGCATCCGATATATTTTCCATCATCACCCTCTCATTGCTGTAAATAGTAGTACGGAAAGTAAAATAGCAAGTAACAAAAACTTTTACAAGTGAATTTTCTATGAGATAATTTTCAGAACTACAAAACCGAGAAATCTCCCCATCCTTTACTCAATTGATGGATAGATTTATTCCATTTTCGCGTTAGTTTTGTTTCTTTCTGAAAGCGGTAATTGACCAATTTTGAAAAGTATGCAAGATTACAGTTAAAATAATGATGGGCCTACTGTGGTTGCAACAGTAAACCACGCTACGAAAAGATTTTTTTGGACAACAGGAAAAGGAGAGACATAATGGGAGACAAAGGCGGTAAGAAAGATAAGGAAAAGGGGCAAAAACAGAACGCCGAAAAACGGAAACAAAAATCAAAAAACAAGCTTGATAAGCAGCCAAAAAGAAAGCCTTGATAGAAATCACGGTACGGAAATCTGCACAACAGCTTTCCCTGTGTGAAGTGCAAAGACTACGGTAACGAGCATCAAAATGAAAGTATCATATAAAGCCGCTCTTCTATCCACATTTGTCTTTCCTGGTGTTGGCCAGCTCTATTTAAAAAAGTATTGGAGGGGGTTGGTTATCATGTTTTTTGTCTTCACCGGATTAGGCTACATGATCTGGTCGGCCACGGTATCTGCGATCAATCGCCTTGACGACGTTATGGTTAAGATGCAGGGTGGTATCACGAACCTGCAAGAAATTTCAAACATTGTAGGATCAAAAATATTAAACACAGATCCCTATCATGACGTTGTTTTCTACTTTATTGTTTGCTTTTGGATATTTGCTATCATAGATGCCTATAGAATCGGAAAGCAGAGTGAATCCCAGGACGAAGAGACTTCCCAATTGTAATTCCTTTCCCATCCAGTCAAATGATAATGGAGTGAAATTCTGTTCCGTTCTTCCTGAAAGCATTAAATCTGCTTTTATCGCAGTAATACAAAACTTCAATTTGTAATAATTTCTACGCCGACCCATACCACATATCTTGTGGTCATTATTTCATTGACACACAAGTTCGCTCTGCTTATACTCGCGCAGTCAGAAAAGCAATATCTTGTCAAACCAAAACAAAAACATAGAACAGGCACAGCAGGCTTAAAGGAAATTCACGATCTCTATGGTCATACGGCAACACTGAATTCAACTTGTAAATAAGGGCAATGGATGGCTGAAAAAGCATTCCAGGATTACTACCAAGAGACGCACAGTATCTGTTACGGTTGTGGCCGCCTGAACCGACACGGGCTCCAAATAAAAAGTTATTGGGACGGTGATGAATCGGTTTGTCTATTCACCCCGCTGCCTTATCACACGGCCATGGCAGGCTATGTTTACGGGGGAATTATTGCGTCGGTCATTGATTGCCATGGAACCGGAACGGCAGCCGCGGCAACCTACCGAGCAGCGGGTCGTGACATGGGGACCGAACCGGACTTAAGATTTGTAACAGCATCGCTGCATGTGGATTATTTGCGACCGACACCCATTGATGTCCCCATGGAGCTTCGCGGCAAGGTTAAGGAAATCAGAGGGCGCAGGGTTATTGTGAGCATTACACTGTCCTCCAGAGGTCAAGTATGCGCAATAGGAGAAGTCGTCGCTATGCAAATTCCAGAGAACCTGCGATGAAAATCTCTGCAATCATCCTGTAGTCATCCATTTGCCAAAGTTTCCATAGCAAAACGCCTATACACCTTTATGTTATGGTTTGTTGTTCTGATCTGCGCAATTCTGCTTTTTGTTGGTGGCAAGCGTTCTGGATCAATCATTCTAAACGCAAATCTTCAGAATACTTTACTCGTCATTGAATTTACGAAAGTGTGGTAACCACGTAACGTTATAATATCAATAGCAAATACTGAATATGTTACGTATAGGTAGGTGAAATAGGGGAAAGGTGATTTTAAAAATCCTAATATCTTCTGGCTGAAATGTAAGTGCAGAAATTGAAGACAGTGCATGAAGCTCGATCAATTCTCTCAAGCCAAAGATGCAGGATAGCTATTTTATGCCTTGATCATTGTTGAAAAATCGAAAAGTGTAAACGGCTTTGTTATATCCACAAATTGCCGTTATGAATAACATGCTGGAGGCAGGCATGAGTCAGTAGTGAATGACGTGTTGACCAAGGGAATATTGAAAACAAAAAGGGTTAGCCGCTATCCGGCTAACCCTTTGCTTTTTTTATGGTGCCGAAGCCCGGACTTGAACCGGGACGGGTTGTGCCCACTACCCCCTCAAGATAGCGTGTCTACCAAATTCCACCACTTCGGCATGAATTAAAGGCTATTTATTTTTTGCCTCTTTGTCAATATAAAAAAGAAGCTATCTAATTCTTTTTTTCTTACAGGATCTTTTTGGTTATTCGGCTTTCTTGTCTCCCGCTTGAGGTGTCGGGGTCCCCGCTTGAGAGGCCGTATTTCCACCGCTTTGATCTACGGGTATCGTTTGCTCCACTGCCGGTATCGGAGAGTTTTCGATGATTGAACTGGTTTTATGCACTGCGAAGTAGGCAAGCCATAAAGATGTAATCATGAAAACTGTTGCAATAACGGAGGTCATTTTCCCGAGGAATGTCGCTGGACCACTACTTCCGAAAACCGTTTGACTTGAACCGCCGAAGGCGGCTCCCATATCGGAACCCTTTCCCGTCTGTAAGAGGACGATGAGGATCAATAGTATACACATTGCTATGTGAAGGACACTTATTAAAACATGCAATTCTTTCCATCTCCTTGAGTTGATTTTTTAAAAATTTATTATGCTTGCGAACGATTCGAAATCAAGGCTCGCTCCGCCGACGAGGGCGCCGTTTATGTTCGGTTGATTCATGAAACCGCCGATATTTTCCTGATTGACGCTTCCTCCATAAATGATCCTTATATCGGCACCGGCATTTTCCCCAAAAAGATCAGCAATCATTTCGCGGATGTATCGGTGTGCCTCTTCTGCCTGTTCATCTGTTGCGGTCTTGCCTGTACCGATTGCCCAGATCGGCTCGTAAGCAATTACAATTCGCCTTATACCATCGGATAGAATATTATTCAATCCTTTACGTATCTGTTGTTCTATCACTTCAAAGGTCTTTTGTGAACTCCTTTCATCCAGGGTTTCTCCTATACAGAATATAGGTTTCAGGCCAAATTTCAGTGCTGTTTTTATCTTTTTGTTTATATCGCTGTCTTTTTCGCCGAAAAGGGCTCGTCGTTCCGAATGACCCAGGATAACGTAATGACAACCCGCATCGACAAGCATTCCGGCAGAAACTTCTCCAGTGAAGGCGCCTTTTTCATCCCAGTGCATATTTTGTGCTGAGAGGTGTACTGGTGATTTCTTTAATTCCTCTGCTACGGGATACAGCGCAGTATAGGACGGAGCAATGATGATATCCCTGTCGTTCACTTCAGCAAACTCGGCTGATAATTGCTTCGCAAAATAAACGGATTCACTAACCGTCTTATGCATTTTCCAATTTGCTGCAATGAAGGGCTTTATCATATGATTACCTTCTTATTTTATTTCCAATGTAGACAGCAAGATCTACCATTCTGCAGGCATAACCACTTTCATTATCATACCAGGAAAAGACCTTGATAAGGTTTCCGTCAATGACTCTGGTTAAAGGTGCATCGACGATAGATGAATGGGGATCACTGGTAAAATCCACAGAGACCAGTTCTTCTTCACAAAAAGCCATAATTCCCTTTAATTTTCCTTCAGCAGCGGCTTTCAGGGCCCAGTTGATCTCATTTACTGTTACATCACGTTCTACTTCGACGACCAGATCGACAAGGGAAACATTTGGTGTCGGAACTCTCAGGGCCAGACCATCCAGTTTTCCTTTGAGATCGGGAATAACTTCGGTAACGGCTCTTGCCGCCCCCGTTGATGTAGGTATGATCGACATGGCAGCTGCCCTGCCCCTTCTCAGATCACTGTGAGAACCATCCAGGAGTCTCTGGTCCATTGTATAGGAGTGAACCGTTGTCATAAGGCCTTTGACAATAGAGAAGTTGTCATGGATAATTTTGACTACAGGGGCCAGGCAATTGGTAGTACAGGATGCATTGGATATGATATGGTGTTTCTCTGTATCATAAGATTCCTCATTAACGCCAATGACGAAGGTACCGTCAATACCTTTACCCGGAGCTGCTATAATGACTTTTTCGGCACCAGCCTCAATATGTGGAGTACATTGGTCACGTTCCCTGAATTTGCCCGTTGATTCCATAACAATGTCGACACCGAGGTCTTTCCAGGGGAGTTTTGACAGGTTGCTGATTTCATTGGTTACTTTGATTTCCTTCCCGTCAACAATAAGGGCATTTTTATCGTATTTGACATCAGCATTAATTTTCCCATGGACTGAATCGTATTTTAAGAGATGGCAGAGTGTCTCCGTCGATGCCCTCGTATTGACAGCGGCGATTTCAATATCAGCTCTTCCGAGACATGCCCTGATTATATATCTGCCTACTCTGCCGAAGCCGTTAATGGCAATTTTGATACTCATTTCTCACCTCCGTAACATATTGAAATATATAGTTATTTTGCCAATCCGCTATTGGATAAGCTGAAGTAGTTATTAAAAACTTTCATGTTATGCCTGGATGACAGGATATTAACTATCTGAAAACGGCAAGTCAACATCTTTTTATTTAACCCTCTCAAAAAGGTATGTGTCCATGTTCGAGTTGTAAAGAAGCAAAAAACATCAATCGTTTCTTGACAGGAAGATCGATAGTTAATAGAATTATTTGTTATGAAATTTATAATAATGAAAGATGCGGTATTTGTTACTTGTCAATTGAATGGATGATGAAGCGATTTACTCGGACAATATTTTGGGGAATTTTGGGGTTTTTTCTCATCCTTTCACTTTCCGGGAAGGGAGGGGGTAGCGAAATGAATAAAGATACGAGGAAATCAATTATTGCAGGATCCTGGTATCCAGGGAATCCGTTAATATTGAAGTCGGACATAGAAAGTTTTCTTGCCAATGTTCCTATAGATAGTGTGGATGGTAAGGTTATTGCCATTGTATCGCCTCATGCCGGATATATGTATTCCGGGCAGGTTGCTGCTTACTCATACAAGCTGATAACGGGAAAAACATTCGATTCGATAATCGTCATAGGGCCAAGCCACAGATCCTATTTTAGCGGAGCTTCTATCTATAACGAAGGGGGATATGAGACCCCGTTAGGCGTTGTTCCCGTTAATGTTGCGCTTGCCAATGAAATTATCGCTCAAAGCAGTATAACATCATTCATTTCCTCTGCCCATTCCCAGGAGCATTCAGTTGAAATTCAACTCCCCTTTTTACAGGTAGTTCTTGATACATTCAATTTTGTTCCTGTTGTTATGGGTACCCAGGATAAAGAGACCTGCGAAAATCTGTCTGATGCGATCGTCAAGGCTGTTAAAGGTAAGAAAGTCATGATCGTGGCGAGTTCTGACCTTTCTCATTTTCATGGATATGAACAGGCTGTTTCGATGGATTCAGTGGTGTTGGGCCATATGGAAAAAATGGATTGGGAAGGGCTTTTGGCGGATTTGGGGAGGGGTAAGTGTGAGGCCTGCGGCGGAGGTCCTGTTGCAGTAACAATGTTAGTTGCAAAAAAGCTCGGAGCCGATAGCGCAAAAGTACTGAACTATGCAAATTCAGGAGATATAACAGGAGATCGACGGGAAGTCGTCGGTTATGCATCTGCCGTTTTTTATAAAGTAAATCGCCGGGATGCTTCAGATAAGAAAAAACAGGCAGGTATAGAATCAGGGTTCAGTGAAAAGGATAAAGGCAGGCTCCTTGAAATTGCAAGAAAGAGTATAGAATGCAGATTAACCGGGAAAGATATTCCCGAATTTTCCACGGTATCAGGTATTCTGAAGGAGAAGAGAGGGGCTTTTGTTACGCTGAAGAAGCATGGTCAGTTGCGGGGATGCATCGGATCATTCGATGCAAAAGGGTCTCTTTGTAAAACGATAGAAGAAATGGCCCGGTCAGCGGCCTTTAATGATCCGAGGTTCCAACCCGTGACCGAGGAGGAACTTAGTGATATAACAATTGAAATATCAGCACTAACGCCTCTTAAAAAGATAAAAAACAGTGACGAGATTGAAGTAGGCAGACATGGAATTTATATTGTCAGGGGACTTTATCGAGGGGTTCTTCTTCCACAGGTAGCCACAGATTATAATTGGGATAAGATTACCTTTTTAGAGGAGACATGTCACAAGGCCGGTCTCCCTGCTAATGCATGGGAAAAAAAAGATACAGAAATTTATATTTTTTCTGCAGATATCTTTGGTGAAGATGAATGAAATTTTTCTTAGAATCAAATGAAAAAATAGCTTGACAAAAAATATTTTCTGAGATTTAACTGCCCGATTAGGTTGTTATAGGTAATAGAACCGTGTAAAATTTGAAATGTTTGAGCTAATAGTGCTGGCGTAGCTCAACAGGTAGAGCAGCTGATTTGTAATCAGCAGGTTGCGGGTTCGAGTCCCATCGCCAGC